>NZ_JBSFLV010000006.1:0-167144 GCF_053599215.1 Streptomyces sp. NPDC001002
GCCACGGCCGCCGTGGCGCACGCCGTGGTTGAACAGTTGAGCTGTGGAGCCCTCTGAGGGATGGAAACCCCACGAAGTTGGGTAAAAACGCTGTGGCGGCGCCACCGTTCATGATTCCCTCTAAAACACCAACGCAGCCCCTCGGACGTCCTGCACACACACCTTCCGATGATCCGACTGGGTTGACCGGGCCGATCTCCCGGTACCGACCGGGGTGCGCCGGACCACACCTCCTCACCTCCCTTTTCTTTGCGTGCTAGCGGAGCCGATCCATGCTCACGACCCTGAACACCTCGTACACAGACACGCGCGCGGCCGACCTCGCCTGGGCCCTGGGGCGGGAGCCGCTCCCCGCCCTCGCCACGCTCGACCTCGAACTGGCCGGGGCGAAGCTGCAGTTGAGACTCCTCGGAGCGTCCCACCAGGTGCTCCTGGAAGAGGAGCGGGGCAGTTGTTCGGAGACGGTGGCGTGCATCCCCGGCAGCAGCACCCCGCTGCCGCTGGGCGTCGCCAAGCGGGTGGGCGACTGGGAGTACGAGTTCGCGGCCCGTGTCGAGCTGCTCTCGCCGGGCTCCTTCGCGGGCCGCGCACAGGAGTTGCTCGCCCTGGTCGCCGACCATCCCAACGGCCTTGCGGGCGTCTTCCCCGGCAGCCCGCACGCGTTCACCGCCCTGCTGGCCCAGCGCCAGGGCGGCCAGGTGCACTGGCGGACCTGGCACGCGTACCCGCAGGACGGGCAGTTGGTGGCGACCCGGACCAGGGTCGGCGTACGGATCCAGGTGCCGCAGCTCAGTCCGTCCGGCGTTTGACGCATTTCCGCCTCGTGTCGGGCGTTTGGGGCGCCAGATCCACACGTGTGGGTGACGAAGCGTGACTCCGCTGTGACGTAACGTCGCAGTCGTGATCGAACCGCACGCACCGGCCCCGCCCGGCTCCCCGCCTCCCTGGCCCGGCCCCGCGCCGCTGCCGGTGCGGCCGGGCACCGGACGGTTCCTGGTCCTCGCGTGCGTCTTCGTCTGCGCGGCCTGCGGACTGGTCTACGAACTCGAACTGGTCGCGCTCGCCTCGTACTTGATCGGCGACTCGGTCACCCAGGCCTCCGTCGTGCTGTCCGTCATGGTGTTCGCCATGGGCATCGGCTCGCTCGCCGCGAAGAAGCTGCGCTGGCACGCCGCGGCCGGCTTCGGCGCGATCGAGGCGACACTCGCGCTGGTCGGCGGCTGCAGCGCGATGGCCCTGTACGCCGTGTTCGCGTGGACCGGCGGCTGGGGCGGGCTGTGGGCGAGCGGGCCGCGCTGGCTGCTGGTCGCCTTCTCGCTCGCCATAGGCCTGTTGATCGGCGCCGAGGTCCCGCTGCTGATGGAGCTGATCCAGCGCGTCCGGCGGCAGGACGCGGGCGGCGCGGTGGCCGACCTGTTCGCCGCGGACTACGTCGGCGCGCTCGTCGGCGGCCTGGCCTTTCCCTTCCTTCTCCTGCCCCTGCTCGGCCAGTTGACCGGCGTCCTGATCACCGGCACGGTCAACGCGATCGCCGGCTGCGCCCTCGTCCTCGGCCTGTTCCGGCGCGATCTCACGCGCCGCGCCCGGTGGTTGCTGGTGATCGCCAACGTCGCCGTGCTCGGCCTCCTCGCCTCCGCCGCCGTCCTGGTCGACGACTTCGAACGGGCCGCGCGCGAAGCGGTGTACGGCGACAACGTCCGCGTGGCGGTGCAGACCGGCACCCAGGAGGTCGTCCTCACCGGCGGCACCCACGGCCGCCCCCTCGACCTCTTCCTCGACGGCCGTCTCCGGGTCAGCGGACGCGACGAACGCCGGTACCACGAGGCTCTCGTCCACCCCGCGATGAACGGCCCCCACGCGCGCGTGCTCATCCTCGGCGGCGGCGACGGGCTCGCCGCCCGCGAGGTGCTCGACCATCCCGGCGTCCGACGCGTGGACATCGTCGAACTCGACGCCGGAGTCGTCCGGTTGGCCCGCACCGACCCGGCGCTCGCCCGTCTCAACGACCACGTCTACGACGACCCACGCGTCCACGAGACGACCCAGGACGCCTTCCGCTGGCTGCGGGTGGCTCCGCCGGGGACGTACGACGTGGTGATCTGTGATCTGCCCGATCCGGGGATCACCGCGAGCACGAAGCTGTATTCGCAGGAGTTCTACGGTCTGGCGCGGCGGGCGATGGCTCCCGGCGCACGGCTCGTCGTGCATGCCGGGCCGGTGGCCAGCCGCCCGCGCGTCTTCTGGACGGTCGACGCGACGGTGCGTTCCGCGGGGCTGCGGACGGTTCCTTATCGCGTCGGGGGCCGGGATTCGGGGTTCGCGGCGGGGCCCGACCGGGCGGCGAGCGGTGCGGTTCGGGCGCCGCGGGACTGGGGGTTCGTTCTGGCGGGGGTGGGGGTGCAGCGGCTCGGGCTGGATCCGGGGGCGCCGCGGCCGAGGACGTTGACGGTGGGTCGGTTGGCGGCGGACGCGGTGGCCGCGGGGCGGACGCGGGTCGGGGGGTTGCGGGCGTCGACGTTGGTGGATCCGAGGTACGCGGAGTGAGTTTTCCTCGCCCCCGCCGCCCCTACCCGTCCCATCCTTCTGGGGCTCCGCCCCAGGCCCCGCTCCTCAAACGCCGGAGGGGCTGGATCGGGCGGGGGCAGCCGGATTGTGGACGGACGCGGGCGGTGGCCGCCACAGCGACGGCGACACGAGCGCCGGGTACTTTTCAGGCAACGTGGGTCCAGTCTCCGTGCACCCCGGTACTCTCGGCCCACATGGAGCATGAGGTGTTCGTTCCGGTTCCCCCCGCCCACCTGCGGGACGCCCTCGCCGACCCCGCACGCGTGGCCCGCGCGGTTCCCGGACTTCAGCAGGACGCCGGTGCGGCCCCCGTGAGCGGCCGGCTCAAAGTGCGCGTCGGCAGCCACTCCGTCACCTACCGCGGCACCGTACGCGTAACCGCTCAGGACGACGGTACGTACACCGCCGAGGGCGACGCCTCCGAGGCGCGTGGCACGGGCTCGGTCAAACTCGCCCTCACCTTCCGGGTGTTGGAGGCCGACGGCGGCTCCACCCTCGCGGTCGAGGGCACCGCCACGGCCGACGGCCGCCTGATGGAACTGCCCGCGGACTCGGTCACCGCGGCGGCGACCCGGCTGCTGGACCGCTTCGCGGAGAACCTGGGTACGACGGTGACGGCACCGGAGGAGACCCCCGAACCGTCCGTCCTCGACACCGAGGTCCCGCCACCGGCGCTCGATCCCGTCGCCGAGATCGACGACCTCCTCCCGGCACCGGACCTGACCCCGGAACCGGACGAGACCCCTGATCTGACTCCGGCCCCGGACCCCGCGGAGATCTACGCCGAACCCACCGAACCCCCCGCCGAAGCCGCGCACGCGCGCCGCACGATGATCGGGCGCAGTGCGGAAGAGGTCGACCACGCCCCACCCCGTGGTCGCTACGCCCCCGTACCGGCCCCGCAGACCATCTCCCCCGGCTCCCCGCTCCGTTGGGCGGCCCCGGCGGCGGCGCTCGCGCTGGCGTCGGCGATCGTCGTGACGCGAGCTCTCCGCAAGCGTCGCTGAGCCACGAACCGCCCTGATCGCGCCGAACCTCCCCACAGTCCAAGTGGTCTGCACCACCGCCGCCGGTCGCCCCGGATCTCCCCAGTACTGTCATCCCGTGAGCAACGAAGACATCACGCTGACCGCGGGCGACGCGGAGGTGACCGTGCAGCCGGGCAACGGCGGCCGGGTGGGCGGGCTTCGCGTCGGGGGCGTCGAACTGCTGCGCCAGGGCGAGAGGTTCGGCTGTTTCCCGATGGTGCCCTGGTGCGGTCGGATCAGGGACGGCCGGTTCCGCAACGGCGGCACCGTCCACCAGATGCCCCTCAACTCCCCGCCGCACGCCATCCACGGCACCGTCCGCGACGGCGCCTGGCGCGTGGCCCGCAAGGAAGCCGACGCGGCCGTCATCACGTACGACCTGGTGGAGCCCTGGCCCTGGCCCGGGCGGGTCACCCATCAGCTGGACCTCACGCCGGACTCCCTCACGCTGACCATGGCGGTGGAGGCGCACGACTCCTCCTTCCCGGCGCAGATCGGCTGGCACCCGTGGTTCAACCGGAACCTGGGTGGTGAGGACGTGCGGGTCGACTTCGCGCCCGCCTGGCAGGAGGAGCGCGGGGACGACCATCTGCCCACCGGCAACCGCATCGAGCCGAAGCCCGGGCCCTGGGACGACTGTTTCGGGATGCCCGGTGGCGTCGACGTCACGCTGACCTGGCCGGGGGAGCTGGAGCTGAAGGTGGCCAGCCCGGAGGAATGGGTCGTCGTGTACGACGAGCAGGAGGCCGCCGTGTGCGTGGAGCCGCAGACCGGGCCGCCCGACGGGCTGAACAGCCTGCCCCGGCTGGTCACCCCGCTGGAGCCGCTCGAAGCCACGATGACCTGGGCCTGGCGCCGCCTCTAAGCTGGCCGGTATGACGGACGTACGTGGCGCGCTGCTGCAGCAGATCAAGGACAAGGCCGTGGTGCACGGCAAGGTGACCCTGTCGTCGGGGCTGGAGGCGGACTACTACGTCGACCTCCGCCGCGTCACCCTCGACGGCGAGGCCGCCCCGCTGGTCGGTCAGGTGCTGCTGGACCTGACCGCCGAGCTGGACTTCGACGCGGTGGGCGGGCTGACCATGGGCGCCGACCCGGTCGCGGGCGCGATCCTGCACGCGGCCGCCGCGCGGGGGAAGCGGGTCGACGCCTTCGTCGTACGCAAGGCGGCCAAGGCGCACGGGATGCAGCGGCGGGTCGAAGGCCCCGACATCGCGGGCCGGCGGGTGGTGGTCGTCGAGGACACCTCCACCACCGGCGAGTCCCCGCTGACCGCCGTCGAGGCGGTGCGTGAGGCGGGTGCGGAGGTCGTGGCGGTGGTGACGATCGTGGACCGCGCGACCGGCGCCGCGGAGAAGATCGAGAAGGGCGCGGGGGTGCCGTACTTGTACGCGTACTCCAAGGACGACCTGGGCCTGGACTGACCGGGCCGCCCGTCTGGAAAGATGGGCACGACGATGACGTCACTCCCGAGGTCTAGGTCAGGGCCGTAGGACGCAGCAGCACTTAGTACGCCAACCCGCACATACCAAGGAGCGGACAGATGCCCATCGCAACCCCCGAGGTCTACAACGAGATGCTCGACCGGGCGAAGGCAGGCAAGTTCGCCTACCCGGCCATCAATGTCACCTCGACCCAGACCCTGCACGCGGCGCTGCGCGGCTTCGCGGAGGCGGAGAGCGACGGCATCGTCCAGATCTCCACGGGTGGCGCCGAGTTCCTGGGCGGCCAGTACAGCAAGGAGATGGTGACGGGCTCGGTCGCGCTGGCCGAGTTCGCGCACATCGTCGCCGAGAAGTACCCGGTGACCGTCGCGCTGCACACCGACCACTGCCCCAAGGACAAGCTCGACGGGTACGTACGCCCGCTGCTCGCCGTCTCCGAGGAGCGCGTGAAGGCCGGCGGCAACCCGCTGTTCCAGTCGCACATGTGGGACGGCTCGGCCGAGACCCTCTCCGACAACCTCGCCATCGCGCAGGAGCTGCTGGCCCGCGCCGCCGCCGCGAAGATCATCCTCGAGGTCGAGATCACCCCGACCGGCGGCGAGGAGGACGGCGTCTCGCACGAGATCAACGACAACCTCTACACCACCGTCGAGGACGCGATCCGTACGGTCGAGGCGCTGGGCCTGGGCGAGAAGGGCCGCTACCTGCTGGCCGCCTCCTTCGGCAACGTGCACGGCGTGTACAAGCCGGGCAACGTCGTCCTGCGTCCCGAGCTGCTCAAGGAGCTGAACGAGGGCGTCGCCGCCAAGTACGGTCAGCCGGCCGGCAGCAAGCCGTTCAACTTCGTCTTCCACGGCGGCTCCGGCTCCACGGAGGAGGAGATCGCCACCGCGCTGGAGAACGGCGTGGTGAAGATGAACCTCGACACCGACACCCAGTACGCGTTCACGCGCCCGGTCGCGGACCACATGTTCCGCAACTACGACGGTGTCCTGAAGGTCGACGGCGAGGTCGGCTCCAAGAAGACCTACGACCCGCGCACCTGGGGCAAGCTCGCCGAGGCGAGCATGGCCAAGCGCGTGACCGAGGCCTGCGGCAACCTGCGGTCGACGGGTACGAAGATCAAGTAACCGGCGCTTTTCCGGATACGAGGATCAAGTAGCCCGCGCTTTCCGGATACGGAGATCGAGTAACCGGCACTTCACCACGAGCCCGGCGCTGTCTACGGCGCCGGGCTCGCTGTATACCTAGGGCATGTCCGATGTGCGGCTGGCCTCGCCCCAAGGCAAGTGGATCCTGCTCACCACCGTGCTCGGCTCCAGCATGGCCATGGTGGACTCGACCGTCGTCAATGTCGCCCTGCCCCGCATCGGCCGCGATCTGGACGCCGATCTGGCCGCGCTGCAGTGGACGGTCAACGCGTACATGCTCACGCTGGCCGGTCTGATCCTGCTCGGCGGTTCCCTCGGCGACCACTACGGGCGGCGCAAGATCTTCGTGATCGGTGTCGTCTGGTTCGCGACCGCCTCCCTGCTGTGCGGTCTGGCGCCGAACGTCGCCACCCTGGTCGCCGCACGCGCCCTCCAGGGCATCGGCGGCGCCCTCCTCACACCGGGCTCCCTCGCCCTCATCCAGGCGTCCTTCCACCCCGACGACCGGGCCAGGGCGGTCGGTCTGTGGTCCGGCTTCGGTGGCGTCGGCGCGGCCGTGGGTCCGTTCCTGGGCGGCTGGCTGGTGGACGGGCCCGGCTGGCGCTGGGTCTTCCTGATCAACGTGCCGCTGGCCCTGCTCTGCGCGCCGATCGCGGTCCGCCATGTGCCGGAGTCGATGGACGGCCGCAGCCACGGGCGCTTCGACGTGCTCGGCGCGGCCTTGGGCGCGCTGGCGCTGGCGCTGGTGACGTACGCGCTGATCGAGGCCCGCGAGGGGTCGGTCGTCGTGGTCCTCACGGCGGTCGCCGGTCTCGCGGCGGGCGTCGCCTTCGTGCTCGTGGAGCGGCGCAGCCCGGATCCGATGATGCCGCTGGACATCTTCGGCTCCCGCCAGTTCACGGCCGTCAACGTGGTGACCCTCTGCGTCTACGCGGGCTTCAGCGGCTTCTTCTTCCTGGCCGCCCTCGAACTCCAGGTCGCGGTCGGCTGGTCGGCCCTGGCCGCCGGTACGGCGCTGCTGCCCACGACCATCCTGATGCTGCTGCTCTCCGCCCGCTCGGGCGCCCTCGCCGACCGCATCGGGCCGCGCATCCCGCTCACGGTGGGCCCGCTGCTGTGCGGGGCGGGCATGCTGCTGATGCTGCGGGTGGGGCCGGGCGCCTCGTACTTCGCGGACGTCCTGCCGGCCCTGCTGGTCCTGGGCCTGGGCATGGTCACCCTGGTCGCCCCGCTGACCGCCACGGTGCTGGCGTCGGTCGACGTGGCGCGGGCGGGCCTGGCCAGCGGCATCAACAACGCGGCGGCCCGCGCGGCCGGCCTGATCGCGGTCGCCGCGCTGCCGCTGCTGGCCGGCATGGGCCCGGAGGCCTACCGCTCGGCGAACGCCTTCGACGACGCCTTCCACACCGCGATGCTGCTGTGCGCGGGAGTCCTGGCGGTCGGCGCGGTGATCGCCTTCGCGACCGTCCGCCGCCCACCGCCGGACTGCCGCCGCCCGGAATGCCGTACGCACGGCAATGTGATGGCACCGCCGCTGGAGGCGGACCGGAACGCGGGGAAGATTTCCTGACGGGGCTTTCGGGCTCCGGTCAGCCCAGCAGCTCCGCGAAGGCCTGCGGGTCGCTGTCGCGCAGGAACTGGCGGCAGCGGTCCGACTCCTCCTTCTCGTCGATCGCCTCGGCGGCGCGGGCGAGGGCGGCGAGGCAGCGCAGGAAGCCCTGGTTGGGGGCGTGGGTCCAGGGAATCGGGCCATGCCCCTTCCAGCCGTTGCGGCGCAGGGCGTCAAGACCGCGGTGGTAGCCGGTACGGGCGTACGCGTAGGACTCGATCACCCGGCCGCCCGCGAACGCGTCCTCGGCGAGCAGCGCCCAGGCGAGCGAGAAGGTCGGGTGCTGCGCGGCGACCTCGGCGGGCGCGAGGGACTCCTCGTCCAGCAGCCGGTAGGCCGCCTCGTCCGCGGGCAGGAGCGTGGGGTCGGGGCCGCCGAGCAGGTTCGTGTGGGTGGTCATGGGGGAAGTCTGCCACCGCCGCGGGGTGGGGTTGCCGGGGTGGGGGGCGATTGTGGAGGATGCGGGTGGGGACCGGGGCCCCCGTGTCGGCATCGGCAGGGGCGGACCGCTACCCGGAGCACAACAGGAGACAGCGATGTCCCACGAGGCTCAGGAAGCTCAGGAGCCCGAGGCCCCGCATCTCGACTTCCAGGGGACGACCCCGTACGAGGACTACGTCCAGGCGGATGTCCTCACCCACCTCCAGCAGACCCGGTCCGACGATCCCGGCGAGATGGTCTTCCTGGTCACCACCCAGGTGATGGAGCTGTGGTTCACCGTCATCGTGCACGAGTGGGAGACCGCCGCGCGGGCCCTGCGCGAGGACCGGGTGCCGGTCGCGGTCGACGCGCTGAAACGTTCCGTACGGGAACTGGAGGCGCTGAACGCCTCCTGGCGGCCGCTCGGCCAGCTCACGCCTGCCCAGTTCAACTCCTACCGGGCCGCCCTCGGCGAGGGCTCCGGCTTCCAGTCGGCGATGTACCGGCGCATGGAGTTCCTGCTCGGCGAGAAGTCCGGGTCCATGCTCGTCCCGCACCGGGGCGCACCCCGCGTCCACGCCGAACTGGAGAAGGCCCTGCACGAGCCGAGCCTGTACGACGAGGTGCTGCGGCTGCTCGACCGGCGCGGGCACGCGGTCCCGGAGGCGGTGCTGGAGCGGGACGTGTCGCTGCGCTACGAGCCCTCGCCCGAGGTCGAGGCCGTGTGGACCGATCTGTACGCGGGCGACCCCGGTGACGAACTCGCCCGGCTGGGCGAGGCGTTGACCGATGTCGCCGAACTGGTGTGGCGCTGGCGCAACGACCATCTCGTCGCCACCCGGCGCGCGATGGGCGCGAAGACCGGGACCGGCGGCTCCGCCGGAGTGGCCTGGCTGGAGAAGCGGGCGCAGAAGAACGTGTTCCCCGAGCTGTGGACGGCGAGGTCCCATGTCTGAGGTCACGGAGAACGACGAGAAGAGCGAGAAGGCCGCGAAGCTGGATTCCGGTGACGAACTCGCCGGTGTGCGGGCGCGGTTCGTCCTCGATGATGTGGTCTATCTCGACGGGAACTCCCTCGGTGCTCTGCCCGTCGCCGTCCCCGGGCGCGTCGAGGACGTCGTCCGGCGGCAGTGGGGTGAGCTGCGGATCCGGTCGTGGGACGAGAGCGGGTGGTGGACCGCGCCCGAGCGGATCGGTGACCGGATCGCCCCGCTGGTCGGGGCGGCGGCCGGGCAGATCGTGGTCGGCGACTCGACAAGTGTCAACGTTTTCAAGGCGGTTGTCGCGGCCGTGCGGATGGCGGGGGAGGGGCGGGACGAGATCGTCGTCGACGCGACGACCTTCCCCACGGACGGGTACATCGCCGAGTCGGCGGCCCGGATGACGGGTTGTACGGTGCGGCCGGTGACCCCGGCCGAGGTGCCGGCGGTGCTGGGCGACCGTACCGCCGCCGTGCTGCTCAACCACGTCGACTACCGCACCGGGCGGCTGCACGACCTGCCCGCGCTGACGGCCGCGGTGCACGCGGCGGGCGCGGTGTCGGTCTGGGACCTGTGCCACAGCGCGGGCGCGCTGCCGGTGGGGCTCGACGAGCACGGGGTCGATCTCGCGATCGGCTGCACCTACAAGTACCTGAACGGCGGCCCGGGTTCACCCGCGTACCTGTATGTGCGCGCCGACCTCCAGGACCGTTTCGACTCACCGCTTCCCGGCTGGAACTCGCACGTCGAGCCGTTCGGCATGCGTGGTGACTACGTGCCGGCCGAGGGCGCCCTGCGCGGTCGGGTCGGTACCCCGGACATCCTCTCCATGCTCGCCCTGGAGGCGGCGCTTGAGGTCTGGGACGGCGTCCCGATCGAGGCCGTGCGGGCCAAGTCCCTTGCCCTGACGGACTTCTTCCTGGAGTGCGTGGCCGCGTACGCGCCCCACGGGCGGGTGGAGTCGCTGACGCCGGTCGCGCACGCGGAGCGCGGGAGCCAGGTGGCGCTGCGCTGCCCGGACGCCGGTGACGTGATGAAGCGGCTGATCGAGCGGGGTGTGGTG
The DNA here is from genome assembly GCF_053599215.1 of Streptomyces sp. NPDC001002. NCBI lineage: Bacteria > Bacillati > Actinomycetota > Actinomycetes > Kitasatosporales > Streptomycetaceae > Streptomyces > Streptomyces sp. NPDC001002. Next base: position 10,262 of record NZ_JBSFLV010000006.1, read on the forward strand.
GGCGACTTCCGGCATCCCGACGTACTCCGTTTCGGTTTCACGCCGTTGTACGTCGGTTTCGCCGATGTCGAGCGGGCGGCAAGGGTGTTGGGGGAGGTGCTCGGGTAACGCGCGCTCCACCTCTCGGCGACGCGGTGAGGGTCCGGTACAGAACCGTTTATCCCTCACCGTGCGTGACATCCGCGTGTCCACGCACGTCACGGGCCTGGTAGCGTCCCCGCCAACGGCCTGTTTCGTACGTGGTCCGCGAAATCCTCCCCCAGTGCCGAAAGCCTGGGAGGTATCCCATCGTCGCTGAGAGGTTGGAGCATGCCGGACGACGCCGCAGCATCCCGGGCCGCCGCGGAAGAGGAGTCGGCCTTCTCGCACCCGGCCGTCGACCCCGACTCCACCGGCACGTACGGCGACCACCCCGATCAGGTGATCGACTTCTACGCCCCGCGTGCCGAGCAGATCCCCGGCGTACCCGCCCCGTTGGTCGTCGCGCTGCACGGCGGCGCCTGGCGGGCCCCCTACGACCGCCGTCATCTCTCGCCCTTCGCGGACTTCCTGGCCCGCCGGGGCTTCGCGGTGGCCAGCGTCGAGTACCGGCGCGGGGGCGTGCTCCCGGCGCAGGGCGGCGCGGGGCCGGTCGCCGGGCGGTGGCCGGACACCTTCGACGACATCGCCGCCGCGCTGGACGCGCTGCCCGGGCTGGTCCGTACGGCGCTGCCGCAGGCCGACCCGCGCCGTACCGTCCTTGTCGGTCACTCGGCGGGCGGTCACCTCGCGCTGTGGGCCGCGTCCCGGCACGTGCTGCCGGCCGACGCCCCCTGGCGGACCGGCGGCCCCGCCGCGCTGCGCGGAGTCGTCGCCCTCGCGCCGATCGCCGACTTCGAGGTCGCCGAGAAGCTGGATGTCTGCGGCAACGCCTCGCTCCAACTCCTGGGCGGCGAGGAGCACTTCGCGGAACGGCGACCGTATGCCGACCCCGCCCTCCTGCTCCCCACCGGCATCGCGACCACGCTGGTCCAGGGCCGCAGCGACCTCGTCGTCCCGCAGGCGGTCTCCGAGGCGTACGCCGACGCGGCGGCGAAGGCCGGTGAGGTGGTGGGCCTCACGCTTCTTGAGGACGTGGGCCACTTCCCGCTGATCGACCCGGCGGCGGACGCGTGCGCGGTGGTGGCGGAGGAGATCGCGCAGCTGGCGTTCTGAGCCGGGCCGCACGTCGGGCCGGCACACGTCAGGGGCGGCGCCCGGTACCCACGTACAGGATGAGCCCGTAGTACCTGAGACGGAGGGCGCAGGACCCTCCTCACTGGTGACGACCGGGGCGCGGGGCCCGCCTACGTTTGTTCTCGTGACCGAGACGACCCAGACGCAGACGAAGATGCCGGGCGGGGCGGCGGCGCGCAGCCCCGAGTTCCGGCTGGCCGCGGACGCCTTGCGGGGGCTGCGGCAGGACCTGTTCCACGACGCCTTCGCCTTCCGCCCGCTGGCCCGCTCCGCCGCCGACGGCCCGCTGACCCGCCGCCTCAGGGGCCGGGCGCGGGAGTACGCGGCCTGGAGCCCGCACGCCCTGATCCTCGCGATCGGCCTGGTCGCGATGTTGATCGCGACGGGCGAAGGCATCCGCGGGCCGGTCACCAACCTGTTCCTCGGCCTGCTCACCCTGGTGCCGGTGCTGCTGACCATGGTGCGGCCGGTCGGCGCGTTCTGGCTGTCCATGGCCGCGACCCCGGTCGCCACCATGCTGGGCAACGAGTGGGACGACGACTGGCCGTGGCTGGCGGGCAGCTTCGTCTGCCACCTGGCCGTGCTCACGATCGTCGCGATACGTACCCGGCCGCGCACGGCCGCCTGGATGTGGGCGCTGACCGCGGTGTACGGCATCGGCGTCGGCACCTTCGTCGGCGGCCACGCCTTCGGCTCGGACACCCCGCCGATGCTGTTCCTGTCCGCCGTGATCCTGCTCGGCGTCGCCGTCTGGCAGATCCGCCGCGAGGCCCGGCAGGAGGTGACCGCGCAGCGGACGGTGACCGCGCACGAGCGCTCCCGGCGCACGCTGCTCGAAGAGCGCACGACGATCGCCCGCGAGCTGCACGACGTGGTCGCCCACCACATGTCAGTGGTCGCCATCCAGGCCGAGGCCGCGCCCTACCGGGTGGAGAACCCGCCGCCGGAACTGGAGCGCGCGTTCGTCACGATCAGGGAGAACGCGGTGGCGGCCCTGACCGAACTCCGCCGCGTCCTGGGCGTCGTACGGGCCGAGGACTACGAGGCGCCGGACGCCCCGCAGCCCACCCTCGCCGAACTCGACGGCCTGCTCGCCAACGTGCGCGACGCGGGACTGTCGGTCGAGAAGGTCGTCACCGGCGCGGTGCGCGAACTCCCGCAGGGCGTCGAGCTGTCGGCGTACCGGATCGTCCAGGAGGCGTTGAGCAACAGCCTGCGGCACGCGCCGGGCGCGAGCGCGCGGGTGGAGATCGGATACGTCCTCGGCGGGCTCGGCGTGCGGATCGTCAACGCTCCGCCGCCCGCGCCCTCCCTGGTCAAACCGTCGCCCGGGGCCGGTCACGGCATCACGGGTATGCGCGAGCGCGTCTCCATGCTGAACGGCGAGATGACGGCGGGCGCGACGGCCGACGGGGGCTACGAGGTGGCGGTGTACCTGCCGGTGCCGGCCGCCGATCCGGGTGAGGGGGCGGCATGACCATCCGCGTCGTGATCGCGGACGACCAGATGATGGTCCGCGAGGGCTTCTCGGTGCTGTTGAACGCCATGCCGGACATCGAGGTCGTCGGCGAGGCGGTGAACGGCCGCGAGGCGGTGCGGCGGGTGCGTGAACTCGCCCCGGACATCGTCCTGATGGACATCCGCATGCCCGAACTGAACGGCATCGAGGCGACGAAGGAGATCGTGGCGGCGGACGCGACGGCGAAGGTCCTGGTCCTGACGACCTTCGACCTCGACGAGTACGTCTACCAGGCGCTGCGCGCGGGTGCCTCCGGCTTCCTCCTCAAGGACGCCTCGGCCCACCAACTCGCCGAGGGCGTAAGGGTGGTGGCCTCCGGCGAGGCGCTCCTGGCCCCCTCGGTCACCCGCCGCCTGATCACCGAGTTCTCCAGACTCTCCGACACCCCTCGCCTGATGCCGTCCGCGCACGCGGCCTACGGCGACCTCACGGACCGCGAGACGGAGGTCCTGGTCCTGATCGCCCAGGGCCTGTCCAACTCCGAGATCGCCGGGCGGCTGGTGGTGGCCGAGTCGACGATCAAGACCCATGTCAGCCGGATCCTGGTGAAGTTGGGACTGCGGGACCGGACTCAGGCGGCGGTGTTCGCGTATGAGGCGCGGTTGGTCATGCCGGGGTAGGGGCGGCCTGGCGGGCAGCCGGCCGGGCCGATCCCTGACCGGTCCTCCCGGCACGTCCCAACGCACCCTCGACACAAGGGAGTTGGGACGCCACCATGGTGCCCCGGCGATCGCCGGTACGGGAGTGCCGCCGAGCAGGGGGTGGGTTGTGGGGTACGACTTACTGCCGCGCGAGTATCGGATGAGACGCGGCCGGATGCTCGCGTTCCTCGGCGTGATCCTCGTCGGCATGCTGACGGTCCCGCTGCCGATGCTGGCCGACGACGGCCTGTCCGCCTCGGTCGCCGTCCCCGTGGCCATCGCCTGGGTGGCGTTGATGGGGTGGCTGTTCTACGCGGCCCTGCGCTGTTCGACCACCGCGGACATCAAGGCGATCCATGCGCGCGGCATGCTCCGGCGCCGACGGCTGGCTTGGGAGGACGTCCAGGACATCAGGGCGGAGCCGACGTACGGGGACAGCGGTTCGGCGAGCGTGGTCGTGTACGTCTACGGGCGGGACGGCCGCAGGGTGCTGCTGCCGTTCGTCGACGATCAACACGTCCACGTCGAACGGGAACTGACGGTCCTGACGGAGGCCTGGCACGAACTGCGCGGCGCGGACTGGTCACCGGACTTGGAGGCGGCGGTCCTCATCGGCCGGCGCGATGTACGCCGGCAAGCCCTGTGGCTCGGCTTCGGCTGCGCGATGCTGGCGGTCATCCCGCTGACGGTGCTGATGCTGCTGCCGCTCTTCGTGGACGTGCCGGGGTGGCTGGAGTCGACTCTGGACCCGCTCGTGGTCATGGGGTTAGGGGTACCGCTCGTCTTCGCACTGACCGCGATCGCGGCGTATCGCAGCCGGTTGAGCGACAGTTGACGGGTGCGGTGGTGGTCAGGGGCTGTAGCGGACGTTCACAGACACGGTTTCCCATATGGAGTTGAACCACAGGTGGGACTGTTCGACGAATATCGTGTCGGCTGATCCGTCTCCATCCGAAGCGAAGCGTCTCTGTAGGGAAAGTTCCGTCATCAGGTCGAAGACCTGGAGCGACTGGTCGTCGATCACGTTCTCGCGGCGCGACGCCATGCAGTAGGAGAAGAGCGCTTCGGATCCATTGATCAAATAGAGCTCCATCATCGGCGTGAAGGGGACGGCACGAAATGTCACGTCCACGGCTATGCCGTGCGATGAGCGGAGCGAGAGCAGTGCCGTTCTGAGCGACTGCGCATGGGCGTTGCGCTGCATCAGCCAATGCTGATACACCAGGTCGCCGCCGGTGTCGTCCCCTTCCGCCGAGACCGGGAAGGCGAGATCTATGTCCTGGCTCGGCAGCAGAACACGAACGGAAACCCGCGCCGGATGAATTCTTCCCGCGTGTATGTCCTGAAGCGGTCTGCCTGCGGCCAGGGCCAGCGACTGGCCTGTCAGGCACAGGGCGTCGACCTCGACGTGTGGTGCGGAGAAGCCGATCGAGAGCCGGTCGGCGAGACCGACCATGGAAGTGGTCCACAGAGAACTGTCCGTGGAGTCGGTGGTATTCGTGGAATTGCTCGAAGTGGCGCTGCTTCTCAGCTCGACGAGCTTGATCCACTCACGGATGTTCGGGGCAGGCAGTTCGGCCCATTGGCACAGGAGGCGCACGACTTCGAGGAAGCGGTCGGCGTCACGCGGCGCGTGATGGCCGGTGCGCCAGTCGCTCAAGGTGGCCACCGGTACGCCGGTCTCCTTCTGCACGCGGAGCAGGGTCACGTTGTTTCCCGTGACGGCCCGACGAGCACGCGCGGCATCCCATAAGTCGGAGAACGCTCTCATCGTCGGTGACGCCATACGTTGCCCCCGCCTCAACCCCACTGCCTTCGAGTCGGAGTTACGACTCGGAACCGAGTGTAGAAGTCCGGAATCCGGACCGTCACGACATCTGTGGTGCCAACTCGCCGGCACCCCTCCAATGGGCAACAAGCAGCGTGACGTCGCTGCTCCGCGCTCCGCTCGGCATCCCAGGGGGTTTACGTGAGCGACAGGACTCGAAATGGGCGTACTGCCCGGCGACTTGGGCGGACCGCTCTGTTCGGGGTCGTACGGGGTGTCAGTACGGCGTTGGGCAGTGCGGCGGTCGCCGGCTTCGTCTGGTGGGCGCAGAGCCGGTGAGGCAACGGGAGTCTCAGGCCGTCGCCAGTTCGCACCACACGTACTTGCCGCGGTTGCCGAACCTGGACAGGGGCTGCCAGCCCCAGAGGTCGGCGCAGGTGCGGACGAGGAGGAGACCCCGGCCGTCCTCCGCCTCGGCGAGGCCCGAGTGCTCCGCCAACTGGCGTGGGGGTGGGGGTGGTTCGGGATCCGCGTCCCATGCGCCGACCTGTAGAGCGCCGGGCGCCCACCGCACCCGTAGCGCCGCGGGGCCCTTCGTATGACGTACGGCATTGGAGACCAACTCCGCGGCGAGCAGCTCCGCGGTGTCGGCCAGGGCGATCAGGCCGTGCAGGGTGAGGACGAGGCGGACGGTACGGCGACAGACGGTGACGGCGCGGGGGTCGTTGGGGATGTGGAGGGAGTACTCCCAGGGGGCGGTTTCGGTTTCGGGCATGGCTGACTCCTGTGGGGGAGGAGGGAATTGAGGGGGAGTGACCAGTGGCAGTGCCGCGCTCGTCATGGCATGACGGGGCGGTGCGCTTCCGGTACCCGGGTGGCGCAGGGTGCTCGACGCATCACTGACGGTAGAGGAGTAATTACTCCCGTCGCAACCTGTTGGCGTAGTCTGACGCCCGAAAGAGGCATCAGAGCAGGGTTGTTGAGGAGCGTGCATGGCGCCGAGGAGTCACGCGACCGCGAGGCAGGTGCGGCTGGGCACGGAACTGCGCCGGCTGCGGGAGGCCGCAGGACTGAAGGCGCGCGAAGTGGCCGAGCTGTTGAATTCGACCTCGGCCCAGATAAGCCAGGTGGAGCTGGGACTCTCCGGGGCGAGCGAGGAGCGGGTGCGGCGGCTCGCGGCTCATTACGCCTGTACGGACGAGGCGTTGGTCGACGCCCTCGTGGCGATGGCGACCGACCGGACGCGCGGTTGGTGGGAGGAGTACCGGGGGGTGCTGCCGCCGGTTTTCCAGGACACGGCGGAGATCGAGCACCATGCCAGGTTCCTGCGCGAGGTTGTCATCACGCACGTTCCAGGCCTGTTGCAGACCGCCGATTACGCCCGCGCGGTGTACCGGTACATGATGCCCGAGCTGCCGGAGAGCGAGCTGAACCCACGGGTGGAACATCGGATGAGGCGGCATGGCGTCGTTGAGGGTGACGCTCCCGTTCCGTACGAGACGATCATCCATGAGTTCGCGCTGCGCGTTCGCGTAGCCGACCGTCAGACTTCGCTCGACCAACTCCGGGCGATCTTGGAACAGATCGAGCAGGGGCACGTCACCGTACGTGTTGTCCCCACTGATCAGGACGGTTTCGCTGGTGCTGAAGCCTCGATGATGTACGTGGGTGGCCCGATCGGGCGGTTGGACACCGCGCTCCGCGACTCCCCTACCGGGACTGCTTTCATCGATGCGGAGCCTCAGTTGAAGCAACTTCGAACGCTTCTTCATAAGGTGGAGGAGGCGTCACTCGACCCAGCGGCGTCGCGGGACCTTATCCACCGGCTGACGAAGGAACTCTGATGAACTGGCGGAAGTCCACCTACTCCGGCGGTGGCGACGGCAATACCTGCGTCGAGATAGCCACCCTCCCCACCCGCACAGCCGTCCGCGACAGTAAGTTCCCCTCTCGCGCCACCCTCTCCTTCCCCACCGCCTCCTTCTCCGCACTCGTCGATCACCTCAAGGGCGATCACTCGTCGAAGTAGGCCCTGGCGACCGCGTACGTGTCCTCGTACAGGTGGTAGCGGGTGATCCGGCCGTCCTGGACCGTGACGTGCAGGGCGAACGCCGTGTCGATGTCGCGGCCCGTTTTTCTGACCTCGGAGACCATGCGGCCCAGGAGGACCACGTCGTCGCCGTCGGAGATGACCTGGCGGAGGTCGAACTCCTTGCCCTGGACATGCGTGCCCAGCAGTTCGAAGAACGTCCGCATGCCGTCCGCCGAGTCGACGTCCGGTACCCACGGGATGCCCGGCGGGTGCGGGATCGAGAAGGACACGGAGTCGGCGAACAGGGCCGCCGCCTCCGTGCTCTTTCCCTCGGCGAGCAGGGGGAACAGTCGTTGTACGGTCTGGGCCGGTGATTCCGTCGTCATGGTGCCGACGCTACCGCCGGCCCGGCCGTTCGGTCAGAAACCGTTCAACGGGACCGAGAACAGCACCCGTTCCGGAATCGGGTCCCCGATCCAGTGCGAGTTGGCGTCCGCCGCCCACTCGGTCTGGGACCACATCTGCTGGGTGCTCCACCACAGGGACGCGCCCTCGGCATGCTGAGCCCAGCAGGCCTTTTCCGAGTCGGTGCCGCTGCAACCCCGCCACGTCGTCGTGCTGTTCCTCAGTTGCCACAGGATGCCGTGCTGGCCCCGGCCGCCGCGCGCGTCGTTGGCGTAGAAGACGTTGTCGTGCGCGAGCACCGACTGCAACCCGACCGCCTTGGTCTTGAAGGCCGCCGATGTGGTCGCCTTGCCTCCGGAGGTGACGAGCGGCATCTCACCGCCGGGCGCGGCGAGCTTGTAGCGGAAGATCCGGGCGGGCGTGCTGCCGCCGGACGAGAACCACTCGTTGGCCACGATGGTGAACGGGCTGGTGGTGCGATCCAGTGTGATCGAGGCGAAGCACGGCAGGTTGTCGGAGGTGTCCGGGTCGCAGTAGTCCGTGCCCAGGCTGTAGGAGCCGATCGCGGGCATTATGTACTGGTAGCCGTGCGCCGAGTAGCCGCCGCTGACCTTGCCGATCTCGTGGGCGTTCACCGAGGCCTGGAAGATGTGCGCCATCGAGAAGACGTACAGCGCGTTGTGGCTGTGGTCCTTGTCCCACGCCGTGACGAGGAGCTTGTCGCCGAACCAGACGATGCCGCCCACGTGGGAGCCGAACTTGGCGAAGTTGTCCCCGCCCTCGGTCGGGATCACCGGCAGCACCCAGCGGTACTTGAACGCGCTGGAGTTGTTCGCGTCGATGAACGCGAACCGCGCCAGGTGCTCGTCCTCTTCCGGCCAGACGTAGTCGTGGCTGTCGTTGTGTGCCCACGCCGAGACGATCACCTTGTTGGTGCCCCACATGCCGTCGTCGTCGGCATCGCCGGACGAGGTCAGGCCCTGCGGCAGGAACACCCTGGTGGTGTCGTCGCCGGTGTCCCAGCAGTAGGCGTTCGACGCGGCAGGCTGGACGGGCAGCGCGCCGGTCTCCGTGGCGCGGCACGACGACCTGTTCCGCATCGGGTGGTTGGCACTCTTGAGGACCTCGTCCACACCAACGCTGTCAAGGTGAGTGCCGAGCTTGCTGATCGTCGTGTCCAGCACCTGGTGCTGGGTCAACGTCAGCTTCGCCAGGTCGCTCGCCGAGGTGATGGTGGTGATCGGCCCGGGATCGTCCCCCGGCGCGGCCTGAGCCGGAGTCCCCGCCGCCATCAGCGCCATGAGGGCAACTGCCGCCGTACCGACACCTGTTCGCCACTTTCTCAATGCTTCCCCCACAGATTCCTCTGATCGAGCAAAGGCGTCATGCTGCCATGTCCATGGCGTAATCCGGGTAGTCCGCGCATAAAGGTTGAGGCAAGGGCGGGTCAGGGTGGCGTCACCATCCCGCACACCTCGACCTCCCTGTTCAGGACAGGGTGGGGAAGGAGAAGCCGACCCCGTGGCGCTTCTCCAGTTGCTCCACGGTCGGGCCCAACTTCGCTCGGAGGGCGGCGATTTCGTGGCCGTTCTCCGCGACGAACCACTCGCGCAGGGGTTCGCGGACCGCCTCCACCGGGCGCATGCAGTCGGCGTAGGCACTGGCCGGCTCGCGGTCCTCAGCCGCGAAGGCGTCGGCGTCGTCGGCCTGGCGCGCGAGTCGGCTGTCGACCAGGGCGAAGAAGTCGTCCTCGCTGCTCACCCGCAGGTCGTGCCGTCGCTCCAGGCATTCCGGCAGCTCGGCCAGCACGTGCCGCACCTGTGGCCGGGCCGCCAGTGCGTCGAGTCGGTTCCACCACTTGCTCTGCAGGGGCGAGACGAGTGCGTCGAGGCCGCGTACGGCGTCGGCCCCGGCCGCGGTGCAGCGGCGGACGACTCCGTCGTCGGAGGCGGCGCCGGGCACCGCGGAAGCGGAGTCCACGGTGGTCCGCAGGACGCTCGGCAGATCGGGGGCGGGGCCGCCGTTGAAGCCGTCGCGTTCCAGGAGGTCCAGGTCCGGCAGCGTACCGAGCCGGGGCCGGGCAGGAGGAAGTTCCGGCCGGTGTACGGATGTGCGGGATGCCGTCGACGCGCGGCGGGCCCGCATCCGGCGGCCCGGAGGCCGTCCGGTCGCTCGGACGCGGGCCGTCGGTGACGTCCGCCGTCAGGCGATCAGTCGTACGGGTTGATCGACGCGCTGGACGAGCTGCAGTTGTCGAGGGTGGTGTCGCGGCAGACCGTCACCCACAGGCTGTGGATGCCGCCCTCCAGGCTGCCCGGCAGGGCGCTCCAGGTGGCGGTGGAGCCGCAGCCGCTGGTGTTCCAGTGGTTGGGGTACTGGAAGCCCGGCACGGTGACGTAGAAGAACACCGGGTGCGCGTCGCAGGAGGTGTCGCTGAGCTTCACGTTGCGCAGGGTGAAGGACTCCGAACCGGTCCAGTCGACGGTGAGCGAGACGGACGCGCCCGTGGTGCTGGCGCTGCGCACGTCGTTGTCGGCGGCGCTGGCCGTGCCCGGCATGAATCCCAGGACCGTGGCCGCGAGGCCGGCGACGACGGCGGTGATACAGCGTTTCCTCATGGTTCCTCCGGTGGGTTCGGGCGAGTGGCGACAGGCTGTCGGCACGGCCGGGCACGGGACCAGGGGCTCCGGACGGGTTGGGACGGTGGGACGGCACCGGCGCCGTGGCCTGCGGCGTCGCGAAGCCGCTGGGAGGCCACTGGGACGATCACCGGCGGGCCGGTCACCGGGCCCGGGTGCTAGGCCGGGCCTCAGCCGGGCACCAGGCCAGGCACCGGCCAGCCACCGCGCCAAGCACCACCAGGCCGGCTACCAGGCCAAGCGCGAGGCCAGGCACCCGGCCAGGAATCCGGCAGACACCCGGCCAGGAATCCGGCAGACACTCGCCCCCCCCAGGACACCCGCCCATAAGACAGTCCTGGTCAGGACAGGGATCGGCGGTCTACCGTCCGTGCATGGCAGCCTTCGATCCCTGGGACCCGGCGTTCCTCGCCGACCCCTACCCCGCCTACGCCGAACTGCGTTCCCGGGGCCGCGTGCACTACTACGAGCCCACCGACCAGTGGCTGGTGCCCCGGCACGCGGACGTCTCGGCACTGCTGCGTGACCGGCGCCTGGGGCGGACGTATCAACACCGCTTCACCCACGAGGACTTCGGCCGTACGGCCCCGCCGCCGGAGCAGGAGCCCTTCCACACCCTCAACGACCACGGGATGCTCGACCTGGAGCCCCCGGACCACACCCGCATCCGGCGCCTGGTGTCGAAGGCGTTCACCCCGCGCACGGTCGAACAACTCAAGCCGTACGTCAGTCAGTTGGCGGGCGACTTGGTGGACCGGCTGGTCGCGTCCGGTGGCGGTGACCTGCTCACCGACGTCGCCGAGCCCCTCCCCGTCGCCGTGATCGCCGAGATGCTCGGCATCCCGGAGTCGGACCGCGCCCCGCTGCGCCCCTGGTCGGCCGACATCTGCGGGATGTACGAGCTGAGCCCGTCCGAGGAGACCGCGGCGAAGGCGGTGCGCGCGTCGGTCGAGTTCTCGGAGTACCTGCTGGAACTGATCGCCGCTCGTCGCAAGGAACCGGGCGACGACCTCATCTCCGGCCTCATCGCGGCCCACGACGAGGGCGACCGGCTCACCGAGCAGGAGATGATCTCCACCTGCGTGCTGCTGCTCAACGCGGGGCACGAGGCAACGGTGAACGCCACGGTGAACGGCTGGTCGGCGCTGTTCCGCAACCCGGAGCAGCTGACCGCCCTGCGCGCCGACCACTCCCTGATCCCGTCCGCCGTCGAGGAGTTGATGCGCTACGACACCCCGCTCCAGCTCTTCGAACGCTGGGTCCTGGACGAGATCGAGATCGACGGCACGACCATCCCCCGCGGCGCGGAGATCGCCATGCTCTTCGGCTCGGCCAACCACGACCCGGAGGTTTTCCAGGCCCCGGAGGAACTCGACCTGACCCGCAAGGACAACCCCCATATCTCCTTCTCCGCCGGCATCCACTACTGCATCGGCGCACCCCTGGCCCGCATCGAACTGGCGGCTTCCATGGGGGCGTTGCTGGAGAGAGCCCCGACGCTGACCCTGGCGGCGGAGCCGGTGCGCAAGCCGAACTTCGTGATCCGGGGGTTGGAGGGGCTGAGTGTGGAGGTGGGGTGATCACCCGTCCGGATGATCACGTACGGAACCCGGTCGGTGGTCGCGGATGGCTCGGCAGGGTGGTGTCCGTCTGCGAAGGGGGACAACATGCCGGGCACGCCGGATCAGTTGCTGGTGGAGGAGTTCGAGCAGATCGCCGCGTTCGCCGAACGGGAGATCGAGACCGTCCGGTTCGAGTTCGTCGGCGGGCGGATGGGGCTCAGGAAAGCGACTGATGGCAATCACGGCTCGATCGTCATGTGGTTGATCCACACTTGGTTGCCGTCCCGGCCCGAACTCGGCCTCTATCCCTCCCGGGGTCTGAGGGTGGAGGCCCATCGTCGGGGGCGTGTCCTGCCCGACGGTGTGCTCGCACCGGTGGGGCACTTCGCGGGGCACGGAGACTGGTCCGACCCTGACGGTGTACTGATGACGGTGGAGATCACGTCCTACGACTCGGACACGCACCACCGTGACCGTGAGGAGAAGCCCCGGGCGTACGCCGAGGCCGGGATCCCGGTTCATCTGCTGATCGACCGGGACAAGCGCTCGGTCGTCGTGCACAGCGACCCGGACCCCGACGAGGGCTACCGAGACATCCACACGGTCAGGTTCGGTGGCGAAGTCACGCTCCCGAACCCCGTCGGGATCGTGATCGACACCGAGGTACTCAAGCAGTACATCGGCTGAGGGACGTCACCGTCACGTCGTCATGTCCCGTCGGCGCAATCCCGCGAGCCCGACGGTGACCAGGGCGGCGGCGATCGCGGTGAGGGTCAGCACCGGGCCCCACTCCATCCCCCCGCCGGGCAGCTTCGGGAGGTGGCCGAAGGGGGAGATGTCCAGGATCGCCTGCGGCACGTCCAGTGCCGGGCCGACCCAGCCGATCAGGAGGACCGCTCCGGCGACTCCCCAGGCTGCCGGGGCGAGGCGGGGGGCGAGGCCGTAGAGGAGGACCGTCAGGCCGCCGATCACCCACACGCCCGCCACCTGGACGACGCACGCGCCCAGGATCGGGCCGACCTCCTTGCCGTAGCCCGCCGCGAAGCCGAGGCCGGCCAGGAGCATGATCAGGACCGAGCCGCCGAAGGCCACGGCCAGGTGGCCGGAGGCCCAGCGCAGGCGGCTGACCGCGTTCGCCAGGAGGGGTTCGGCGCGGCCCGAGGTCTCCTCGCCGTGCAGGCGGAGGACGGAGGCGACGATGTAGAGGGCGGCGACCAGGCCCAGCATGCCCGTCATCGACGCGAGGAACGCGTCCGTGATGCCGCTCTGGCCGCCCATCCGCTCGAAGATCTCGCGGGCCTGCTTGTTGTCGCCGACCAGGTCGGCCACGCCGTCGGTGAGACCGCCGTAGACCACCCCGGCCAGGAAGAAACCGATCGACCAGCCGAGAACCGCGCCGCGTTGGAGGCGCCAGGCGAGGGCGGCCGCGGAGGACAGGCGGCCGGTCGGCGGGCCCGGGCGGGTCGGCAGGAAGCTCATGCCCACGTCCCTGCGGCCCGCCAACACATAGGCCACCGTGCCCTGCAGCGCGATCGCCGCCGCGAACAGGCCCAGCACCCACCAGCGTTCGGCCGCGAAGGGGCGCAGGTTCTCCAGCCAGCCGAGAGGGGAGATCCAGGTCAGGACCGACGAGCCGTCCGTCGAGGCCGCGTCGCCCGCCGCTCGCAGGACGAAGGCCGTGCCCAGCAGGCCCGCCGTCAGGCCCCGGGCCAGGCGCGCGCTCTCCGTCAGCTGGGCCACGATCGCCGCCATCGTGGCGAAGACCATGCCCACCCCCGCAAGCCCGAGGCCGAACGCCACCGCCCCGGCCGCACCCTGACCGGCCAGACCCGCCGCAACCAGCAGTCCCAGCACGGCACTTGCGACCGCCGCGGCAAGCAGTGCCGCTGTCAGCGAGGCCCTGCGCCCCACCGCGCCGGACGCGATCAGCTCCTGCCGCCCGCTCTCCTCCTCGTCACGCGTGTGGCGTACGACGACCAGGAGCGCCGTGACGGCCGCGAGCGCGCCCGCGTACACGCCGACACGCCAGGCCGTGAGGGCGCCGAGGGAGTCGTCGAAGACCGGGCCGATCAGCGCGCGGAAGGAGGAGTTGGTGGCGACCTGGTGGAGCAGGTCGGTGCGGTCGGCGGCGGTGGCGTACGTGCTCTTCAGGGTGCCGGGGATGGACAGCACCATCAGCGTGTTCACCGCCACCCACACCGGGATCATCACCCGGTCCCGGCGCAGGGAGAAGCGCAGCAGCACCCCCGTGCCCGTGAACGTCGTCATCGGGCCGCCACCTCATCGGCATCGGCACCAGGACCGGCACCGGCATCGCTGTCGGTGTCGGCGTCCTGGTAGTGGCGTAGGAACAGCTCCTCCAGCGTCGGCGGTGTCGAGGTCAGCGAGCGGATCCCGGACGTGGTCAACGACCGCAGTACGGCGTCGAGTTCGTCGTTGTCGACCTGGAGCCGGACCCGCTTGCCCTGCACGTCGAGGTCGTGCACGCCGGGCAGACCGGCCAACCCGCCCGGCTCGCCCGCCAGTTCGGCGCTCACGCTGGTGCGCGTGAGATGGCGCAGGTCGGCGAGCGAACCGCTCTCCACCGTGCGGCCGCTGCGGATGATGCTCACGCGGTCGCACAACTCCTCGACCTCGCTGAGGATGTGGGACGAGAGGAGGATCGTGCGGCCCCGGTCCCGCTCCTCCTCCACGCAGCGCTGGAAGACCTCCTCCATCAACGGGTCCAGGCCCGAGGTCGGTTCGTCCAGGATCAACAGGTCGACGTCCGAGGCGAACGCGGCCACGAGGGCCACCTTCTGCCGGTTGCCCTTGGAGTAGGTGCGGCCCTTTTTGGTGGGGTCCAGCTCGAAGCGGTCGATCAGCTCGGCGCGCCGCCCGGTGTCGAGGCCGCCGCGCAACCGGCCGTAGAGGTCGATGACTTCACCCCCGGAGAGGTTGCGCCACAGGGTCACGTCACCGGGGACGTACGCGATCCGGCGGTGGATCTCCACGGCGTCCGCCCAGGGGTCGCGGCCCAGGACCTGCGCGGCGCCGGAGTCGGCGCGCAGCAGGCCGAGCAGGACGCGGATGGTGGTGGACTTGCCGGCGCCGTTGGGACCGAGGAAGCCGTGCACCTCGCCGGTTTCGACGTCCAGGTCGAGGCCGTCCAAGGCGTGGGTGCGGCCGAAGGACTTGTGGAGCCCGACGGCCGTGATTGCCTTCGTCATGGTTCAGAACGTACGCTTCTTTCAGAAATTTGTGAAGTTAAGGAAGCGTATGAAGCCCGGTTAGGGTGGTGGGTATGACGGATCAGGCGGGCAGGAACGGGGAGGCCAGGGGCCAGGAGGGCCGGGACCGGGAGGCGCTCTCGAAGTTCGTGGAGGGGTTCGCGGCGCAGCTCGTCGAGGCGGGGATGCAGCGGATGCCGGCCCGGGTCTTCGCCGCGCTCCTGGCCTCCGACGACGGCGTGCTGACCTCGGCCGAACTGGGCGAGCAGCTGCGGATCAGTCCGGCGGCGGTCTCCGGGGCGGTGCGCTATCTGTCCCAGACGCACATGGTCTCGCGCGAGCGTGAACCCGGTTCACGGCGCGAGCGCTACCGCGTGCACAGCGACCAGTGGTACGAGGCACTGACCAACCGGGAGGCGATCCTCAAGCGCTGGGCGTTCGCGCTGCGCGAGGGCGTCGAGAACCTCGGCGCGGATACCCCTGCGGGGCGCCGACTGGCCGAGACCCAGGCCTTCTTCGAGTTCATCGACGGGGAGATCTCGCTGATGATGGACCGCTGGCGCGTCCATCGTGACCAGGTCTTCGGCGAGAGAGGACGTCCCGCCGAAGGCCCCTGATCTTCTTACGACTTGTTGCTCAGGACTACCTGCTCACGACTTTCCGCTTACGACTTCCTGCGCCTCGCGAGGACGACGAGCCCGCCGCCCAGCAGCAGCGCGCCCGCGCCCCAGGCGGCGGCCACGCGCACAGTGTTGCTGCTGCCGGTGGACGCGAGGGAGCCGGTGCCGTCGGAGGAGGAGACCGTCTGCGTGCCGGGGTCGTTGCCGCCGGTCCCGGACGTGGCGGACGCGGAGGGGCTGGGCGTCGCGGAGCTGTCGGTGCCCTCGACCTCGACCGTGACGGCCGAGGTGTCGTTGGCGGGCGTGTGGTCGAACGTCATGGTGCTGCCGTAGACCGTGGTCGCCTTGGCCTCACCGCTGGTGGTCACCGCGTCCTCGTGGATCCGCAGACCGAACTCGAAGGTGCGGGAGTCCCCGACGGTGAACTGGTTCGGACTCGACTGGCAGATGTACTTCGGTGCGCCGGGCGTCTGTTCGCCGGAGGGGCCGTCGATGTTCCACACGCTGCAGTGCTCGGGGATCTCCACCGCCCTGGTGCCGGTGGGGACGGTGAACATGAGCGCCGGCTGGTCGTCGCTGGCGTTGTAACCGACCCAGCCCGGGCCCTCGTTGGTGAGGGACACGGTCACGTGGACCAGGTCGCCGCGCTCGCCCTCGACGCTGTCGCCGTCCGCGACCATGTCGGCGGTGTTGTCGGCGTCGATGTGCTGCCGGTCGATGTCGACGCCGTCGGTCGCGGCGGCTCCGGCGGGGACGAGGGAGAGCACGGGACCGCTGCCCGACCGTGCGGCGCCGGTGCCGGGGCCCGACAGGGGCAGGGCCTCATGGCTGAAGTAGTCGAACAGCGCCTGCTCGGTCACGTCCAGGCCGACCGGTTGGTCGAGCCGGTAGCTCTTGCCGGGCTCGACGACCGTGTCGAACGTGCACAGCGCCTGCTCGGTCAGGCCGTAGGGGTCCGGACTCTCCTTGGAGTACACGCAGTTGGAGAAGTGCTCCGCGTATCCGAGCCCGATGGTCGTGCGCATCCGCAGCTGGACGCCGTCCGAGGGCAGGGTGCCGACGTTGCTGATCGTGATCGGCTCGTCGATCGTGGACCCGGGCTTGTCGCCCTTGCGGGTCTTGAGCCGGTTGACCGTCAGGTCGTTGGTGCCCACGGTCACCTTCACGGTGACCGGGACCACGGTGCCGTTGGCGGACGTACCGCTCAGGGTCACCGTGCCGGTGGTGCCGAGCGGGGTGCCGGGCTTGGCGCTCAGGCCGATGAGCGAGCCGGCCGCCTGGCCCTCGGGGACGTCACGGGTGGGCCAGGTGTAGATGTGGTCGGCGGGCACGGTCGCGTCCGGGGTGACCCAGTCGATGACGTCACTCAGGTCAGCCTTGATCGTGACGTCCTTCGCCGTGCCCGGACCGTCGTTGTCCAGGCCCCAGTTCACCTGCGGCGGGTCGTCCGTAGGTGGCAGCGGCAGTCCCAGATTGTCGTCCTGGACATGAATGCGTACGACTGGGCTGTCGGCGTCGGCCGCCTGCGCGGACGAGACGGGCAGCCAGGCGGCGACCGAGGCCGCGAGGACTGCCAGCACGGCCCCCGGTCGGTACCGGCGGTTGGACATGGTGGCTCCCCTCGGCGAAGCGACCGTCGCTTCTGCCACGCCACATGAGACACCCGAGGAACACCAATGGTTGTCCGGGAGTTCACCGATCCGCCGGTCCGCACCGGTCACCGACCTACGGGGCGGCGCCCCTTACCGCTCCTTCGTCTCCTCCAGCACCGTCCGCCCCAGCAGCGCGTACCGCTCGGGTGCCCGGCGCTTCAGGTACTGCGCGTAGCCGATGCCCGTCGCCGCGACCAGGGCGACCAGCCACGGTGTCGCCTTCAGGACCAGCGAGCCGGACTCCGCGCCCGCCGCGACGCCCATGTTGGAGACCAGCAGGACGACCACCGCGAGCATCGCGATGCCGCCGACGAGCGGGGCGGTGAAGGTCTTGAACCAGTGCCGGCTCTCGGGGTGGTTCTTGCGGAAGTAGGCCAGGACGGCGAACGAGCAGACCGCCTGGACGATCAGGATCGCCATCGTGCCGAGGATGGCCAGCAGCACGTAGAGCGCGTTGTACGGGTCCTTGCCCGCCACCCAGAACGCCCCGATCAGTACGGCGGAGACCACCGTCTGGACCAGGCCCGCGATGTGCGGGGAGCCGTGCCGGGCGTGGGTGCGGCCGATGGTGTTCTTCAGGGAGGGCAGGACGCCCTCGCGGCCCAGCGCGTACATGTAGCGGCTGGCGCAGTTGTGGAAGGCCATGCCGCAGGCGAGCGAGCCGGTGATCATCAGCCACTGCATGACGTCGACGGCCCAGTGACCGACGTAGCGCTCGGTGGGGTTGAAGAAGAGGGCGAGGGGGTTGTCGGTGGCGACCTTCACAGCGTTGGCCTCGCCGGTGCCGGAGATGGCCATCCAGGAGACGAAGACGTAGAAGACGCCGACGCCCAGGACGGAGATCATCGTCGCCCGGGGGATGATCTTCTTCGGGTTGCGGGACTCCTCGCCGTACATCGCCGTCGACTCGAAGCCGACCCACGACCAGAAGGCGAAGAAGAGACCGAGGCCCGCGCTGGTGCCCTTGAAGGCGTTGACCGGATTGACCGGGTCGAGGCTGAAGCCGTTCGGGCCGCCGCCGTGCAGGGCGACCGAGATCGCCATCGCCGCGAGGACGGTCACCTCGGTCGCGAGGAGGACGACGAGCAGCTTCTCGGCGACCGAGACGCCGAACCACGTGCCCGTCGCGTTGATGGCCAGCATCAGGATCGCGAACGCCCACCACGGGATGTCAAGTCCCGTCTGGTCCTTGAGGGTTCCGGTGGCGAAGGTCGAGAAGATGCCGATCAGCGCCGGCTCGAACACGACGTACGCGAAGGTGGCGAGGAGGCCCGACGCGAGGCCCACCGTGCGGCCGAGACCGTACGAGATGAAGCCGTAGAAGGCGCCCGTCGACGTGATGTGCTTCGCCATCGACGTGAAGCCGACCGAAAAGATTGCCAGGACGACCATTGCGACGAGGTAGCTCGCCGGGGCGCCGATGCCGTTGCCCGACGACACCATGAAGGGCACGTTGCCGGTCATCGCGGTGATCGGCGCGGCGGTCGCGACGGCCATGAAGACCACGCCCAGCAGGCCGATCGCGTTCGGCTTGAGCCGGTGAACGGCCCCGTCCTCGCCCGTCTTCGCCGCCGGGGCGACTCCCTCGTCCACTGCCATCGGGGTGGCCCCTCTCCTGGTCGTCCGCTGGTGTACTGGACCGGAACTCTGTCGCCCGAATGAGTCGACCAAGGGTGTCGGGACGTTAAATACTTGTCAACCAGACCTTTAGAAATCTGGCCGCAACACGCGGCTCGTACGGTCACCGGCATGAGCGCCTACACCTCCACCCTCGGCGGCGAGCGCCACCGTTTCGACTCGCTCGCCCGTCTCCTCGCCGCCGCGAGCCCCGAGCGCTCCGGCGACCATCTCGCCGGGCTCGCCGCCGGCAGCGCCCGCGAACGGGTCGCGGCCCGCTGGGCGTTGGCCGAGGTGCCGCTCGCGACCTTCCTGACCGAGCCGCTGATCCCGTACGAGACCGACGACGTCACCCGGCTCATCCTCGACACGCATGACACGGCCGCCTTCGCGCCGGTGGCCGGGCTGACGGTCGGGGAGCTGCGGGAGTGGCTGCTGTCGGAGGCGGCGGACGCGGAAGCGCTGGCCGCCGTATCACCCGGTCTGACACCGGAGATGGTCGCGGCGGTGTCGAAGCTGATGGGCAACGCGGACCTGGTCGCGGTCGCCCGCAAGGTGCGCGTGGTGACGGCCTTCCGCTCCACGATCGGCCTCCCGGGCCGCCTGGCCACCCGCCTCCAGCCCAACCACCCCACCGACGACCCGGCGGGCGTGGCCGCGGCCCTGCTCGACGGCCTGCTCCTCGGCTCGGGCGACGCGGTGATCGGCATCAACCCGGCGACGGACAGCCCGAAGGCGGTACGGGACCTGTTGGAGCTGCTGGACGGAGTCATCCGGCGCTACTCGATCCCCACCCAGTCCTGCGTGCTGTGCCACGTCACGACGAGCGTGGACCTGATGGAACGCGGCGCCCCCGTCGACCTCGTCTTCCAGTCCATCGCCGGTACGCAGGCGGCGAACGCGTCCTTCGGCGTCACCCTCGGCCTGCTCGACGAGGCGTACGAGGCGGCGCGGGCGCTTGGCCGGGGCACGGTCGGCGACAACGTCATGTACTTCGAGACCGGCCAGGGCAGTGCGTTGTCGGCGGACGCGCACCACGGGGTGGACCAACAGACGGTCGAGGCAAGGGCGTACGCGGTGGCCCGCCGCTACGACCCGCTGCTGGTGAACACGGTGGTGGGCTTCATCGGCCCGGAGTACCTGTACGACGGCCGCCAGATCCTCCGCGCCGCCCTGGAGGACCACTTCTGCGGCAAGCTGCTGGGCCTCCCCATGGGCCTGGACATCTGCTACACGAACCACGCGGACGCCGATGACGACGACATCGCCACGATGCTCACCATGCTGGGCGTGGCCGGCGCCTCCTTCGTGATCTGCACGCCGGGCGGCGACGACATCATGCTCAACTACCAATCGGCCTCGTACCACGACGCGTTGTACCTGCGTGAGGTGCTGGGACTGCGCCCGGCACCGGAGTTCGAGGCGTGGCTGGGGTCGATCGGCCTGCTGGACGAGCGGGGCGCGATCGCCGCGGCGCCGGGGGCGCATCCGTTGACGGCGATCGGACGGGAGCTGGCCGCATGACCGACCAGATGACGGACCAAGTGACCGACAGAACGACCGACCAACTGCCCCTGCAAACAGGCGACTTGTGGGCATCCCTGCGCCTGCGCACCCAGGCCCGCATCGGCCTGGGCAGGGCCGGCACCGCCCTCCCCACCCGACACCGCCTGGAGCTGCAGACCGCGCACGCCGCCGCCCGGGACGCGGTGCACTCGCCGTTCGACCCGGACCAGGTCGCCGCGGGACTGGCGGGGATGCCGACGGTACGGGTGCGCAGCGCGGCCGCCGACCGGCTGACCTACCTCCAACGCCCCGACCTGGGCCGCCGGTTGCACCCCACCGACCGCGCCCACCTCCCCGCCGGCGACTGGGACGCGGTCTTCGTGATCGCGGACGGCCTCTCCAGCCGAGCGGTCCACGACCACGCGGCGGCGATGGTCAGGGAGACGGTGGCGCGGCTGGGGTCATGGCGAATCGCCCCGGTGGTACTGGCCGAACAGTCCCGAGTGGCCCTGGGCGACGACATCGCCTCGGCAATGGGCGCGAAAACGGTGATCGTCCTGATCGGCGAACGCCCCGGCATGTCAGCGGCGGATTCACTAGGCGCGTACCTGACGTACCACCCGACCCCGGGAGTGACAACGGACGCGGACAGAAACTGCCTGTCCAACATCAGACCTCCGCTGGGCCTGACGTACGAGGTAGCGGCCGGGAAGCTGGCGGGATTGATGGACAGGGCAAGGGAGTTGGGATCGACGGGGGTGGCACTGAAGGACGACTCGGAAAATCCAGCCCCGCACAATCCAGCCCCTCCGGCGTTTGAGGAGCGGGGGCCCGGGGGCTGGCCCCCGGAAACGGGGGTCGAAGGGGGCAGCGCCCCTTGGTGACGGGACGGGTAGGGGCGGCGGGGGCGAAAAACCTCAAGCCGGCAACGTAAGCCCCCAAGCCCCCTCCCGAACCACCCACGTCCGAGTCCGCACCGGCCCCGCCACCACCGCATCCGCCCGATACCGAAAATCCGCCCCCGACACCGTCACCCGCCGCCCCCGAGCCACCACCGCGGACGCCTCCGCCCCCACCGACACCGGCCGCACCTCCACCTCGGCCAGACCGGACGCACACGGAGTCACCGAGATCCCCTCCACCGGCTGATCGAGATCCACCAGCATCACCCCGTCGACCTCGATCCGCAGCCGCGCAGGCCGAGGCCGGGGCAGCACGTCGAGCGGATCGCGGGAGTCACGGGCCGGCCGGGCCGGCACCAGCGTCCGTACAAGGGACTGGCACGTCCGCAACCACGACGCATGCCCGGCCCCACCTCCCGGCGCCGACGGCACCGGCTCCTCCAGCGAAGCCTCCCGCAGAGACACCGGCGGGATCCGCAGCGCACCGAGCACCACCCCGTCACTGTCGTCCACCAGCAGATCCATCCGCCGCGCGACCCCGTCGAGCACGGCCCGCGCCGCAGCCACCGCCCCCGTGGGCACCCCCAGCGCCCCCGCCAGGGACAGCGTGCTGCCCACCGGCACCACCGACAGCACACATCCGGCCAGCTCCCGCTGCCGGTGCAGCAGGGCCACCGCGCGGATCAGGGCCCGGTCGTCGCCGATCACCACCGGCCGCCGCGCGCCCCGCCGGGCCAGTGCCCGGGCGAATTCCTCCGGTCCCTCGGGCAGGCACACCTTCGTGGTGGCACCCGCGCTGAGCACGTCCTTCGCGATGCGTACCGACTCCCCGTCCGTCCGCCGGGCGACCGGATCGATCACCACAAGCAGCTGTTCGGAAGTCGCGGAAGTCGCCACCTCGGTCCTGCCTCGCTTCCTCGGGTAGCATCTTTGTGCAAGAGCCCCTTGCGCTATTGCGCCAGGGGCTTGGTCTATTCCGGGGCACCCGGGTCCGGCAACGCGCGGCCGAAGACGGTCGCGGCGCACACGGCGGTGAACCGTACGCGTGCGCCCCTGACCTTGGACATGCCCCGCCCGGAAGGGGTGTACGCGCGTGCCCGCACTTGTGCTGCTCGGTGCTCAGTGGGGTGACGAAGGCAAGGGGAAGGCGACGGACCTGCTCGGCGGATCCGTCGACTACGTGGTGCGCTACCAAGGCGGCAACAACGCCGGCCACACGGTAGTCGTGGGCGATCAGAAGTACGCCCTGCACCTGCTCCCTTCCGGAATTCTGTCGCCCGGATGTACTCCTGTCATCGGCAACGGAGTCGTCGTCGACCCGTCGGTCCTGTTCTCCGAGCTGAACGGACTGAACGACCGCGGCGTCGACACCTCCAAGCTCCTCATCAGCGGAAACGCGCACATCATCACGCCGTACAACGTGACGGTGGACAAGGTGACGGAACGCTTCCTCGGGAAGCGGAAGATCGGCACCACCGGCCGCGGCATCGGCCCGACCTACGCGGACAAGATCAACCGCGTCGGCATCCGGGTCCAGGACCTCTACGACGAGTCGATCCTCACCCAGAAGGTCGAGGCGGCCCTCGACGGCAAGAACCAGCTCCTCACCAAGGTCTTCAACCGCCGCGCCATCGAGGTCGGCCAGGTCGTCGAGGAGCTGCTGGGCTACGCGGACCGCCTGAAGCCGTACGTCGCCGACACGGTCCTGGTGCTCAACCAGGCCCTGGAGCAGGACAAGGTCGTCCTCTTCGAGGGCGGTCAGGGCACGCTCCTGGACATCGACCACGGCACGTACCCCTTCGTCACCTCCTCGAACCCGACCGCGGGCGGCGCCTGCACGGGCGCCGGCGTGGGCCCGACGAAGATCAGCCGGGTCATCGGCATCCTCAAGGCGTACACCACCCGCGTCGGCTCGGGCCCGTTCCCGACCGAGCTGTTCGACGAGGACGGCGAGGCGCTGCGCCGCATCGGCGGCGAGCGGGGCGTGACGACGGGCCGTGACCGGCGCTGCGGCTGGTTCGACGCGGTCATCGCCCGCTACGCGACTCGCGTGAACGGCCTGACCGACTTCTTCCTCACCAAGCTCGACGTCCTCACCGGCTGGGAGGAGATCCCGGTCTGCGTGGCGTACGAGATCGACGGCAAGCGCGTCGAGGAACTCCCGTACTCCCAGACCGACTTCCACCACGCGAAGCCGATCTACGAGAACCTGCCGGGCTGGAGCGAGGACATCACGAAGGCCAAGACCTTCGCCGACCTCCCCAAGAACGCGCAGGCGTACGTGAAGGCGCTGGAGGAGATGTCCGGCGCGCCGATCTCGGCGATCGGTGTGGGCCCGGGCCGCACCGAGACGATCGAGGTCAACTCGTTCCTGTAGAGCGGCACGGCAGGCGAGCGGGCGTTCCGGTGGTGACTTCGCCGCCGGGGCGCCCTTCGCTCCGCTACGGCACCCGCGTCGGCGGTCCGACCTCGTCCAGCACCTTCGTCAGCCGTTCCAGCACCTCGACGGCGACGGCGAGTTCGGCCTCTCCGAAGGCCCGCGCGAGCCGGTCGGCGAAGGCGGCGTGGCCCGGGTCGATCCGCGTGATCGCGGCGCGCCCCTCGTCCGTCGGCGCGAGGAGCTTGGCGCGGCGGTGGGCGGGGTTGGGCCGGTACTCGGCGAGGCCGCGCTCGACCAGCAGGTCGGCGATGCGCTGGACGCTCTGCCGGGTGATGCCCATCGCGCGGGCGATCCCGGCGACCGGCAACGGCTCGCCCAGCACCGCGCCGAGCACCTGCCACCAGGCCGCGGTGAGCCCGGCGGGCTTGGCCAACTCCTCGGCCACGGCGAGGAACTGGCCGTTCAGCCGGAAGACCCCGAGGGCGCTGCGGCTGAGCAGCTCCTGACGCTCCCGGCTCACCGTGCCGCGGCCTTCTCCAGTACGGCGTACGCCTCGGCGTCGGAGTCGTGGAACAGCCGGTACCAGGCGTCGAGCACCTCACCCTCGTACACCCCGAGCAGCCGCAGGATCTCGCGCGCGAAGGCGACGGGCTCGGTGGGGCCGGCGGTGATCAGCGGTCCGTCGGTGACGGCGTCGGTGTCGACGTACCGTCCGCCGCCCGCGTATCCGGTGGCGGCGAGGTAGAAGGAGACCGCGCCGGTGTGGTCGCGGTCGTCGAGCAGCCCCTCGCGGGCGAGCCCGGCGGTGGCGCCGCAGATCGCGGCGACGGGCACGCCGGCCGCCAGGAACTCGCGGGCCGTGCGGGCGAAGGGGGCGAGGTCGTCCGTCGTGTCCCACCGGTCGGCGCCCGGCAGGATCAGCAGCGAGCTGTCCTCGGGCCGTACGTCGGCCAGGGCCAGGTCGGGCTGGATCCGCAGGCCGCCGATGCTCACCACCGGCGCGCGGGACGGCCCGACCGTCCTGATCGCGTATCCGGCGCGGGCGAGATGGGCGGTCGCGTGGCCCGTCTCCCAGTCGGCGAGGGTGTCGTACACGGCGAGGTGCACGGGCTTGCGGGTGCTGCTCATGGCTCCTCCAGCGGCTATGACAGGATGCTGCTTTTTTGACAGCATACTGTCGTTCAGGTTTCCGGACAACCGCTGGACGACCGGCGGGCGGCCCGGTGGACAACCTGTCGTGGAAACCCCGCGACCGCAGACAGGACGCCGATGTCGCTTCCGTATCGCGGACATTTACGCTCACCCGCATGACCCCTCAGACAGATCCCGAGGTCGGCGCCGCCGTGAAGGCCGCGGACCGTGCGCATGTGTTCCACTCCTGGTCCGCGCAGGAGCTCATCGACCCGCTCGCCGTGGCCGGCGCGGAGGGGTCGTACTTCTGGGACTACGACGGCCACCGGTATCTGGACTTCACCAGCGGGCTCGTCTACACGAACATCGGCTACCAGCACCCGAAGGTCGTTGCCGCGATCCAGGAACAGGCCGCGACCCTGTCCACCTTCGCGCCCGCCTTCGCGATCGAGGCCCGCTCCGAGGCGGCCCGGCTGATCGCCGAGCGGACGCCGGGGGACCTGGACAAGATCTTCTTCACCAACGGTGGCGCCGACGCCATCGAGCACGCGACGCGCATGGCCCGGCTGCACACCGGGCGGCCGAAGGTGCTCTCCGCGTACCGCTCGTACCACGGTGGTACGCAGCAGGCGATCAACCTCACCGGTGATCCCCGGCGCTGGGCCTCCGACGGGGCCGCCGCCGGTGTCGTGCACTTCTGGGCGCCCTTCCTCTACCGCTCCCGCTTCTACGCGGAGAGCGAGGAGCAGGAGTGCGCGCGGGCGCTTGAGCACCTGGAGACGACGATCGCCTTCGAGGGGCCCGCCACCGTCGCCGCGATCGTCCTGGAGACCATTCCGGGCACGGCCGGGATCATGGTGCCCCCGCCGGGCTATCTCGCGGGCGTTCGCGAGATCTGCGACCGCCACGGGATCGTCTTTGTACTCGACGAGGTGATGGCCGGGTTCGGGCGTACCGGCGAGTGGTTCGCGGCCGACCTGTTCGACGTCACGCCCGACCTGCTGACCTTCGCCAAGGGCGTGAACAGCGGTTATGTGCCGCTGGGCGGGGTCGCCATCTCCGGCGCGATCGCCGAGACCTTCGCCAAGCGGCCCTACCCGGGCGGTCTGACGTACTCCGGGCATCCGCTGGCCTGCGCCGCCGCCGTCGCGACGATCAATGTCATGGCGGAGGAGGGCGTCGTCGAGAACGCCAAGACCCTGGGTACGACGGTCGTCGAGCCGGCCCTGCGCGGGCTGGCCGAGCGGCACCCCAGCGTCGGCGAGGTGCGCGGCACCGGCATGTTCTGGGCGCTGGAGCTGGTCAAGGACCGCGAGACGCGCGAGCCGCTGGTGCCGTACAACGCGGCCGGTGAGGCGAACGCGCCGATGGCCGCCTTCGGGGCCGCCGCCAAGAAGCACGGCATCTGGCCGTTCATCAACATGAACCGCACCCATGTCGTGCCGCCGTGCAACGTGACCGAGGCCGAGCTGAAGGAGGGCTTCGCGGCGCTGGACGCGGCGCTCGGCGTGGCGGACGAGTACACAAAGTAGTCACGGCGCACGCATCGGCCGCGACTCCGATCGTGCGCTGTTACGCGGGTCAACACGGAGAATCCGAACGCGTAGGGTGGCTTGCTCGTAGAGATGTGTACGAGCACGCCATCCGACGCGACGAGGAGACGTCCGACACATGCCCGGCAGCAGCGGCGCCGTCACCCGCAGCACACTGCGACAGCAGATCGCCGACGCGCTTCGCGACGAGGTGCTGGCGGGACGGCTGCAGCCGGGTCAGGAGTTCACGGTCAAGGAGATCGCCGAGCAGTACGGCGTCTCCGCGACGCCGGTGCGCGAGGCGCTGGTCGACCTGTCCGCGCAGGGGCTCCTGGACGCGGACCAGCACCGCGGCTTCCACGTCCACGAGTACTCCTTCGCCGACTACCGGGGCATCGTCGAGGCCCGCAGCCTGGTCACCGACGGTATGTTCCACGCCCTGCACGCCGGCCACGAGCTCATGCGCCCGGGTGACAATCCGCACCGGGCGCTCGCCCTCGCCGGGGTGCGCCGCCGCGGCGAGGAGGCGCAGCGGTCCGCGCTCGCCGGTGACGTCACCGTGCTGATCGGCTACGACCTGCGGTTCTGGCGCGAGCTGGGCATCCTCTTCGGCAATCCGTATCTGACCGACTTCCTGCACCGGCTGCGGGTCCAGTCCTGGGTGTGCGTGGTGCAGCACCTGCGCCGGCTGACCGAGCTGCGCGGCCGGCTGTGGTCCGAGCACACCGATCTGGTCGACGCCCTGGCGCTGCTGGACATCAGCACGGCCCACAAGATCGTCGCCGCGTACAACACCCACTCGCTCGCCCTCATCGAGCGCCTGGCCGACGACTGACTCGACACCTCCTGGGAGGGGATCCGGCCAGTGGAGAGGGAAGAACAGTCAGGAGGGGGCTGGCTGAGCCCCGCACCGATTACCCTTCCCTGACTGACCGATCCGCACTAGGAGCGACCTTTGGCCTGTGACCTGTGGCTGGTCCCACTCGTCGACGTGTTGTGCCACACCCCCGACAATCCGTTCGCCGAGGAACTCGCGCAGTTCAACAAGGCGCTGGCCGACGCCGGGCTCCCGCCGGTCCCGGTGTACCAGTACATGCCGGGCCTGTCCGGTGACGTCGCCCCGGTGGCCGGCTTCGACTACGACGCGCTGCACTTCCTGCGCCGCGTGTACCTGTTGCAGCTGTGCCAGCTGCCGGTGACGCCGGTCGACGAACTCGGCGGCGACTACGAGCAGTTGCTGGAGATGTTCGAGACGACGGCCCAGCAGTCGCACCTGGTCTGGCACTACGACCACGCGGGCGCGTACGTCCCCGTGGACTTCCCCCATCCCCTCTCCAACG
The DNA here is from genome assembly GCF_053599215.1 of Streptomyces sp. NPDC001002. Classification (NCBI taxonomy): domain Bacteria; kingdom Bacillati; phylum Actinomycetota; class Actinomycetes; order Kitasatosporales; family Streptomycetaceae; genus Streptomyces; species Streptomyces sp. NPDC001002. The sequence goes on from NZ_JBSFLV010000006.1 coordinate 37,932, forward strand.
ACGAACTCCTCGCCGGCGGCGGCCCGCTGGGCTCCTCGCAGGCGCTGCTGCGCGAACTGGAATTCGTCGCCCCGTCGATCGGCATCGACCCCGCCAACCCGCCGACGCCCCCCGAACCGCCGCGTGCGCCCACCGGGTTGGAGGAGCCGGCCGTACCGCCTCCGTACGACCCGAGCCCCTTCGCCCGGGAACGCCATGTCTGGCTCGGCCTGCACGCGGCGGCGACCCGGAGTCTGGCGCAGGGGTCGATGATCGTCTTCAGCTGACGGCTAACGGAGTTGGGACAGGCCCTTCTGCAGGTCCTCGCCGTTCATCACGGGCGTCAACTCGATCTTGGCGTCCATGTCCAGGAAGAAGGGCTCACCGAGCGCGGGCATCTGCGAACTGTCCTGCATGTCGAAGAACAGGAAGGCCGTACGGACACCGCCGTCGACGGTGAAGTAGGCCGCCTCGGGCTTGATGTTGTCCAGGGCTTCCTGCATCAACTGGGGCATCTTGCCGCTTCGGATGATCTCGTTGGCTTTCTCGGTGTTGAGCGAGGCTTTCAACAACACGCGCATAGCACTCACCTTCTTCTGCCGGCGCTCGCACGCGTACGGTTCCAGCCTATGCCTGAAATGTAAGTATTGGCCGATCTTGTCCGTTCCCGTACTGCGCCGGGAGACCCCGGGATGCCTCCCGCTGGCCGATGACCTCACCTGCCGGCCCGAGCACGCTGAAGAAAAGCGCGAGCGAAGAGGAGACGGCGATGATCCTGGTGACCGGAGCGACGGGCCATGTGGGCAGCGAGCTGGTACGGCGGCTGACGGCCGCGGGCGAGCCGGTACGGGCGATGACGCGCCGCCCGGCCGAGGCGCGGCTGCCGGCGGGCGCGACGGCGGTGTACGGCGACGCGGACGACCCGGCGAGCCTGGAGCCGGCGTTCGCCGGCGTGACCGGGGCCTTCCTGATGTCGGCGCAGGGCGTCGGCGCGGCCGACGGTCCCACCCACGACCGCGCGCTCGCCGAGGCGGCGGCCCGGGCGGGCGTACGCCGGGTGGTGAAGCTGTCGGTGCTGGACGGCGGCGCCGGGTCCGACGTGATCGCCCGCTGGCACGCGGCGGCGGAGGCGGCGGTCACCGACCCGTCGTACGGCTTCGCGTGGACCCTTCTGCGTCCCGGCCGCTTCATGTCCAACGCCCTCCAGTGGGCGGCCCAACTCCGCGCCGGCGACGAGGTGTCCACTCCCCTCGCCGACCGCCCCGCGGCGAGCGTCGATCCGGCCGACCTGGCGGAGATCGCGGCCCTCGCCCTGACGACCGACGAACACGCGGGCGCGACCCACGAGTTGAGCGGCCCGCAGACCCTGACCCCCGCCGAGGAACTCCACATCCTCGGCGAGACCCTGGGCCGCACCCTGCGCCTGCACCCCCTCCCGGACGACGTGGCCCGCACCGGCATGTCTCGCTACGGCTTCCCGCCCGAGGTGGTCGACGCGATCATGCACCGCACCCTGAACAGCGACCGGGGAGCGGAGGTCCTCCCGACGGTGGAGAAGCTCCTGGGCCGCCCGGCACGGACGTTCGCGCAGTGGGCATCGGCTCACACGGACGCCTTCACTCCCCGGAGTTGAGGACAACGGGCGGCACCTCACCTCACCGCGGCGGCCAGAACTCCCGCGTCACCGCGTAGGGGTCCTCGACCCCCGGCCTCGTGCACATCACCGTCTCGACCTCCAACTCGAAGAGCACGAAACGGTCGAGCACCGGATAGTCGGCGGCTAACCCCACCGCCGCACGGGTCTCGCTGTCCTCGACTGCCTTGCCCCGCCCGGCGAAATAGACCTGCGCGACGGTGGGTATCGGCGCGTCGACCGGCGCGTGCAGCGCGAACCGGCCGTCTCTGCGCAGGTCGTGGCCCTTGGGGGAGTCGGGCTCCATGAACAGGTAGAGACCGTCGTCCGTGAGGATCGGCGTCACCGGGTGCACCCTCGGCGCACCGGCGCGCGAGGTGGTCGCCAGATAGGCGATGAGCAGGGCCTGCAGCCGCTCACGCGCGACTGCTTCGAGTGCGGGGGCTTCTTTCGCGAAGGTGGACCAGGACGGCACGACGCCTCCAACGGTTCGGGGCAGCCTCTTGGACTGCCGGGTCCAAGAGGCTGCCCCGATGTGCCGCAGCCGGAACTGATCCGTTCGGAAACCGCCGTTCAGGGACCGTCGTTCAGAACGTGCCCGCGTTCAGCACCGTCTGAAGATGCCGGGTCGTGTCCGCGCCCCACTGGCCGTCCACGCCCGAACCGACCTTCTTCTGGAGGGCCTTGACCGTGTTGGGGCCGATCGAGCCGTCCGCGGTCACCTTCAGATAGGTCTGGAGGGCCTTCTTCGTGAGCGGTCCGAAGGAGCCGTCGACGGAGAGTTTGGTGCCGTGCCTGTTCAGGGCGCGCTGCATCGACGCGCAGGTGGCGGGGCCGAACTCGCCGTCGACGGTGAGCTTTCCGGCGGTCGGCGGGCGTGGGGCGGGCTGCGTCGGCCTGGTGCCGCCCTTGAGGGCGGACTTCATCACCGCGGCCGACGCCGGTCCGTACTGGCCGTCGACCGACAGGCCGTACTTCTTCTGGAAGGCGCGCACGGCCGTGTCGGTGGCCGGTCCGAAGTCGCCGTCGACGACCAGCCCGGACTTCATGACCGTGTTGAGGTTCTTCTGGAGCGTCTTGACCGCGGCTCCCTTGGAGCCCTTGCGCAGGATGCCGTCGGTGGAGGGCAGCGGGCTCGCGTCGCCGTAGCCGGGGCGGCCGTAGCCCACCACGCAGGCGGAGTTGCGGCTGCGGCGCTGGCAGCGGTCGCTGGTGTTGCCCTCGATCGTGGTGATGGTGCCGTTGGAGTGCACGGCCTCGACGACGCCGACATGGTCGATGCGGCCGATGGTGCGGCTGCCGTCCCAGTCGAAGAAGACGATGTCTCCGGGGCGGATCCCGCCGAGCCCGTAATGCCAACGGCCCCTCGCCTTGAAGGCGTTGGCGTGCGCGACCGTGTACGCGAACTTGCCGCAGACCGCGCTGAGGTTGTCCGAGTGGGCGGCGGCGTAGCTGACGGTCATGTCGCACCACGCGTCGTCGAAGCCGTACCAGTCGGTGATCTTGTTGTTGTTCGAGCCCGGCGGGTACTCACCGGTGCCCAGCAGGGCGCGCATCTGCGCCAGCATCCCCGAGACGGATCCCATGTCAGACCTCCGCGTTCTCGGGGAAGACGGAGATGTCCCCCTTGACGACCTTCTTCGGGTCCTGGCTCACGCCGGCCTGGTCCGGGTCGACGTCGAACAGCCCGGCGCCGCCGCGCGGTTCCACCGGCTTCTGCTCACTCGCCGCGACCGCGGCGGCCGCTTCCTTCTCAGCCATGACGGCTCCCCCAAGGATGTAGTGGATGACTACCCCTGAGGATGCTGAGCCGTGAGCCGACTGTCGTTGGCGCTCCGCGCACTGTCTGTTGGCAGCGAGCGCACCCGGAACGCCGTCGGCGCGATGCCGTAGGCGGTGCGGAACGCCCGGCTGAAATCGGCGGCCTGGGGAAATCCCCAGCGGGCCGCGATGACGTGGACGGGCAGTCGGCCGAGCGACGGGTCGGCCAGGTCGCGCCAGCACCTCTCCAGGCGTTGCGCCTTGATCCAGGCGGCCACGGTGAGGCCCTGGCGCTGGAAGAGGCGGTGCAGATAGCGGGTGGAGATGTGGTGCGCGGCGGCCACGTCGTCGGGCGTGAGGCGGCTGTCGCCGAGGTGCCGCATGACGTACGCCTGGATGTCCGGGAAGAGCGACAGGGCCGCCCGCTCGGCGCACTCCGGGCCCGTCCACCGCTCCAGCAGGACGCCGGCGAGCTCCGTCACCGCCGTGCCCAGCCGCGCTTCCTCGGCCGGCCGGTACGGCGTGGTGTCCCGGGCGAGACCGGTGAGGAACCCGGCGACCAGCGCGCCCGGCCCCTCCCGTCCGGTCAGCGCCCGTGCCACACAGCGCGCCGGGTCGCCCGGTACGGCGGACAGATGGGCGGTGACGACGGAGTTCCGGGATGCGGTGAGCGTCAGCCGGAAGGGGCGGCCGCCGTCGAGCAGCACCAGGTCCCCGCGGTCGACCCGGGCGTGCCGGCCTTCCTGGTCGAGCACGAGCCCGCCGGCGAGCAGCAGGGCGAGGTGGTACCGGGCGCCGCGTCCGTCGCCGGGCCCGGCGCCCCGTAACTCCACCGCCGGGCAGCGCACGGCGGACAGCCGCACTCCGCCCAGCTCCCGCAGGCTCCCCGGTCTGCCCAACTCCCGTGTCCAGCCGTCCGCGTTCATCGGTCCCCCCGAGGTGGATGCGTACTCCTGGGACCAGGGATACCGAGAACCCGTAAACGTCCGATAGACAGCGGACGGGACCGGCCGGATGGGCGGGGCGAGGTCGGGAACGGTCTAGAAGACGGAGGTTCCCGCCTGCGTCAGCCTCCAGTTGGTCGCCGCGAAGTCCGCCGGGTTCAGCTCGCCCTTGCCGACGACGTAGTCGATCATCAGCTGGCGGATCTCGTTGGTGGAGCTGTACGCGATGTCGGCGGCGGCGATGTGCGGGTAGCCCGAACCGCCGTTGGCGCGGTAGTTGTTGACGGCGACGACGAAGACCTGGTCGTCGGTGACGGCCGTGCCGTTGTAGGCCAGGTTCTTGATGCGGGAGCCCTCCGCCTGGGCGATGTCGATGTCGTAGGAGACACCGGCCGCCGTGTCGTACATGTAGTCCCAGAAGCTGTTGGCGTTCGTGAGGGTCGCCGTGTCCACCTTCGTGCCGGCCGGCACCTGGTGGTAGTACTTGGCCGCGTACTCCAGGTAGTCCTTGAGCTGGGCGCCCGTGAGCTTCTTGCCGTACAGGGTGTTGTCGTAGATGTAGAGCCCGGCGATGTCCTTGATGGTGACGTTGCCGGCCGGGATGTCGGCCGTGCGGGAGAAGGGCGCGGCGACCGAGATCAGCGGGAGGGCCGCGTCCGCCGTGGACAGGCCCGCCTTCACCGTCTGCGTCTGGACCTCGTGGATGAAGTCCATGATCGGGACGTCCTTCCAGCAGGACTCCGCCGCCGAGAGGTCCTCGGTACAGGTGCCGACGGCCGTGTTGACGTACTTCACGACCAACTCGTGGTCGGCTTCGAGGAGTTCGCGGATCTCCGGGTCCTCGTCCACGGTGTTGGGGTTGAGGGTCTGCGCGGTCTTGCTCGTGACCTTCCAACGACCGTGCTGCAGCTCGACCTCGAAGTCGAAGACGCTCAGCCGGTAGCCCCAGCAGTACGGCTCGGAGAGGAGCACGTCCTCGCCGGTCTTCTCGTTCTTGACGGTGTACGACGACACCTCGACGTGGGTGTGGCCGACGAGGATCGCGTCGATGCCGGGAACCTGCTCGGCGACGAGGTTCGACGCGTTCTCGATGTACGGGAGTTGGTCGCCGTAGGACGAGGAACCGTCGAGGCCGGAGTGGTCGGTGAGGAAGACGACGTCACAGCCGAGGGCGCGCAGCCGGGGCACGTACTTCTTCGCCTGCTCCACGAGCCCCGGGAAGACCATCTTCCCGCTGACGTTGTCCTTGTCCCAGATCGCGATGCCCGGGTTGGTGAGGCCGAGGATGCCGACCTTGATGTCCGGGGCGCCGGGCACACGGATCTTCTTCACCGTGTACGGCGCGAACGCGGGCCGCAGGGTCTTGGCGTCCAGCGCGTTGGCGCCGAGCAGCGGGAAACGGCACTGGCTCTCGAACTTGCGGAGCACGTCGATGCCGTAGTTGAACTCGTGGTTGCCGAGGGCGGCGGCGTCGTAGCGCATGTGGTTCATGGCCGTGGCCATCGGGTGCTTCGGGCCCCGCTTGCCGTCCGTCCCGGTGATCGGGTCGACGCGGGCGAAGTAGTAGGCCAGCGAGGTGCCTTGGATGATGTCACCGGCGTCGACGAGCAGCACATGGCCCTCGCCCTTCGCCTCGCGCTGCTGCTTGACGAGGGTCGCGACCCGGGCGACGCCGACGGAGTTGCCCTTGGTGTCCGAGTAGGCCTTGTCCAGGTAGTAGTCCCAGTCGAAGACATGGCTGTGCAGGTCGGTGGTGCCCAGGATCGAGAACGACCAGGTCTTCGGCGCCTTGTGGGGCTTGTGCGGCGTGCGGTCTGCCGCCTCGGCGGGCGCCGCGGCCACGGCCCCGGTGGCGGCGACGGCCGCCCCGGTGACGGCCGACTTCTTCACGAACTCCCGGCGGTTCATGGGACTGACGGGCATGGAAGGGCTCCTGGTGATGAGGGACGGAGTCAACGGGGGCGAAGCGTCTGCGGGATGTGCGTCTGCGGGAACTGCCGTGCGGCGGCACTACACGCGTAGATGCTTCTGGCTGGGCCCCGCACCAGGAACCAGGAACAGGCCATGTCCGGGTCAATTTCCGGACGGGGGGAGGGAAAGGAGTGGTCAATGGGGCGGGCGTCCTCGTGGAGCCGCTGGGCTGTCACCTCACATTCCGGGGCGCTGCGGAGTCGGACCTGTGAGACGGACACGCGTCGTCCAGATCTCCGGATCCTCAGATCCCGAGATCTGCAGATCCAGCGAACAGGGAGCCCCGTACGCCATGACCACCCAGACATCCGCGACATCGTTCACCGACCCCGCGCCCGACCGGCGACTGGAGCGGGCGGCCGCCGCGCTCATCGCGCACGGATTCGCCGTGGAGGTTCTCGACGACGTCGCCGCCGCGCGGAGCCGGGTCAAGGAGCTGATACCGGAGGGCGCCCGCGTGTTCACCGGTGCCAGCGAGAGCCTTCGGCTGTCCGGGATCGACGAGGACATCAACGCCGGTGGGCGGTACGAGGCCATCAGGCCACGCGTGTTGGCCATGGACCGGGCCACCGAGGCCGACGACATCCGGCGGCTGATCGCCAGTCCGGATGTGATCGTCGGCAGTGTCGCCGCGGTCACCGAGACCGGCTCCCTCGTGGTCGCCTCGGGCAGCGGGAGCCAACTGCCCGGTTACGCCGGCGGGGCCGCCCGGGCGATCTGGATCGTCGGGGCGCAGAAGGTCGTACCCGATCTGGAGACCGCGCTGCGGCGCGTCGAGGAGCACTGCCTTCCGCTGGAGAGCGCGCGTACGGAGGCGGCGTACGGGTGGCCCAGTGCCGTCAACCGGCTGCTCGTCCTCAACGCGGAGCACCAACCCGGACGCGGGACCGTCTTGTTGCTCCGCGAGGCCATCGGATTCTGAACCGCCCCGCTGAGCCGCTCCGCCGAACCGCTCCGCTGAGCCGCTCCGCTCCACCGCCCCGCCGAACCGCTCCACTGAACCGCCCCGCTCCACCGCCCCCTGTACCGCCCGCTGTTACGGAACCGTAGACACCGCTCCCGCCATCTCCCCCCGCGCCCGCACTATTCTCGATCTGTCGCACAGGGGCGTAATGGGGTATTTCGGGGGAGGCGGCGCGCGGATGGACGAACTGGGTGCCGGGGATCCACAGCGGATCGGGGCGTATCGACTGCTCGCCCGGCTGGGGGCCGGCGGGATGGGGCACGTGTATCTCGCGCGCTCGGAGCGCGGCCGTACCGTCGCGGTGAAGCTGGTGCGGGGCGAGTTGGCCGAACAGGAGGAGTTCCGGGCGCGGTTCCGGCAGGAGGTGCAGGCCGCGCGGCAGGTCGGCGGGTACTGGACGGCGCCCGTGCTGGACGCCGACACCGAGGCCGCCGTGCCGTGGGTGGCCACCGGATATGTCGCCGGGCCCAGCCTTGAGCAGGTCGTCGGGCACGATCACGGGGCGCTGCCCGAGCGGTCGGTGCGGATCCTGGCCGCCGGGCTCGCGCACGCGCTCCAGGACATCCACGCCGCCGGGATCGTGCACCGGGACCTGAAGCCTTCCAACGTGCTGGTGACCATCGACGGGCCGCGCGTCATCGACTTCGGGATCGCCCGGGCGCTGGAGACCGTGGCCGAGGCCGGGCTCACCCGCACCGGCGCGCTCGTCGGGTCGCCCGGCTTCATGGCGCCCGAGCAGGTGCGCGGCGACCGGATCACGCCCGCGTGCGACGTCTTCTGCCTCGGCTCGGTGCTGGCGTACGCGGCCACCGGGCACCTGCCGTTCGGCAGCACGAGCAGCGGTGTGCACGCGCTGATGTTCCGGATCGCCCAGGAGGAACCCGACCTCACGGGTGTGCCCGAGGGCATCGCCGACCTCGTACGGGACTGTCTGAAGAAGGACCCCGCCGCCCGGCCTTCGCTGGAGCGGATCCTGGAGCGCACCGGCGCCGAGGACACCGTCTCCGACGGCCGCTCCCGCGACCCGTGGCTGCCGAGCGCACTGGTGGCCCAACTCGGGCGGCACGCCGTCCGGTTGCTGGACGCGGAGAACCCGACGGGGCCCGCGGGGGCCGATCTGGAGAAGGCGGCGCCGGAGAGTCCGCCGAAGCCGCCCGCGTATCCGCCGGGGGCGCCGGAGCGTCCGTCCGGGCCGCCCGGGTACCCGCCCGCGGGGCCGGAGCACGCCCCCGGCGCATCCGAGGCCTCGCCCGAACACGCCTCCGCCGCCGACTCGGTGGGCGACTCCGCCGCCAACTCCGGTTCGCAGTCGGGTAGTTCGCCCGACGGTCCGCCACCGCCGGGACAGCCGGGGAACGGGCCGTCGCTCAACCACCTGCCCACCATGGCCGTGGGGCAGGGCGACGGCAGGCCCCCGACCCCCGCGCCGGGCGCGGGCCCGTCCGCCGGTGCCTTCGGCGCTGCCCAGTCCGCCCCCGCCGGCTCCGGATACGGGCACCCCCAGCCGCACCCGCACACCCCGGCCCAGGGCCACCCCCAACAGCCCGCCGCCTACGGCGATCCCCAGCACCCCGGGGCCTACGGCTACCCGCAACAGCCGGGGGCGTACGGCTATCCCCAGCAGCCTCCGGGCTACGGCTACCCCCAGCAGGGCGCTCTCGGCGGCACCCCGCCCTACGGCCCCACCCCGCCGTACGGACCCGGCGGGCCCACCCCGCCCTTCGGGCCGACGCCGTTCCTGCCGGCCGAGCCGGCGCCGCGCCGCAACGGGCGGTCCACGGCGGCGCTCGTCGCGGTCGCGCTGGTCGTCGCGCTGGGCGCCGGCGCCTCGGTCTACGCCCTCATGAACGGCGGCGGAGACAAGGCCGACGGCAAGCCGTCCGCCGCCCCGAGCACCAGCGCGTCCGAGGCACCCGGGCCGACTAGTCCGGACCCGTCCCGGGCGAGCACGTCCCCGACCGCCTCCGCCTCCACGCCCGCCGACGGCGCTGTCCCCACCGGGTACTTGGGTACCTGGACGACGACGATCACCAACGCCGACGGCGAGAACACCCGCACGCTCACCATCCGGCAGGGCGAGGTCGGCGACCCCGTCCTGTCCCTGATCGCCGACGGCCCCACCAGCAACGGCAGCTACCACTGCGTCTTCTCGGCGACCCTGACCCAACAACCCTCCGCCGACGGCCCGTTGGACATCGGCCCGTCCACGGTGACCTCCGGCGATTCCGGCAACTGCGCGCCGGGCGACCCCACCGAGATCACCCTGCTCGCGGACGGCAGCCTGGAACGCGTCAACACCAGCAACGGGGAGAAGCTCACGTACAGCAGGCAGTGAGGGGTGCGGCCGGGCGTGAGGTGTGCGGCCGGGAGTGCGGTCTGCGGCCGGGCGTGAGGTGTGCGGCTGGGCGTGCTGTGAAGTGGCGTTTCCTGTGAGGTAGTTGAACGTACGGCGAACTTCGGTTCCCGCACACGCACCGTGCGCCTTCACAGCCGTACGGTGACGCCGGTGGACTGGCTGAGCGCAGAGAACGTCGTGGCCGTCGGCACCGCGGTGCTCGGCATATTCGCGTCCGGGATCATGGTCTGGTACGAACGCCGGGTCCCGCGCCGCAAACGCATCGGCTACCGCGTCCAGATGGACAACCCGATAGGCGACGACGTCCGCCTGGGCCGGGCCAACGTCCGGCTCGGCCTCTTCGACGAGGCGCCCGGCATGACCGACGCCACCCTCGTGCTGATCCGCGTCGAGAACGACGGCTCGCAGGGCATCGACCGCGACGACTACACCAGTCCCGAAGTCCACGGCCTGACCGCGGTGTTCACCGACCGCACCATCCGCGGGGTCTCGGTCACCCAGCCCTCCGACACCGACCACCTGATGGACCACTTCACCCCGGCCCGCGGCTTCGGCTACGACGGCAACACCCTGCGCATCCCGCGCGTCCCGCTCAACCACGGCGACCACTTCAAACTGCTCGTGCTGCTCTCCGGCGGCGATGTGGGCAGCGAGATCCGGCTCTTCGGCGGCATCCGCGAGGGCGAGGTGCACCCCAACCGCAGTGCCACGCCGGACGAGGTGCCCCCGCTGTTCAGCCGGGCCGCACGGCTGATCTCCATCATGCTCACCGTCAGTGTGCTCACCCTGGCCACGATCGTCGTCGTCCGCGACGACAACCCGCCCCCGATCGGCTGTGAGACCGGCACCCTGCGGATCACCGGCTCGACGGCCTTCGAGCCGGTGGTGCGGGAACTGGCCAATTCCTACGAGAAGAAGTGCCCGGACTCCGACATCTCCCTGGACTCGCGCGGCAGTTCGGCCGGTGTCAACGGGCTCGCCGAACTGAGCGCCACGTCGAAGAAGGCCGCGCGCTCGGTGATCGCCTTCTCCGACGGTCCCGCGGCCGGTGTGTCCGACCGGCTGGTCAGCCGCGAAGTCGCCCTGTCCGCCTTCACGTTGGTCGTCAACGACGGCATCGGGCTGACCAAGGGCCTCACCCTGGAGGACGTGCGGCGCATCTACCGCGGCGAGGTGACACGCTGGCGGCAGCTCGACCCCGCCCTGCCGGACCGCCCCATCGTCCTGGTCAGCCGCAACGCCGACTCCGGGACCCGGCAGATCTTCCAGAGCCGGGTGCTCGATTCCTGGGAGCGGGTGCCGAGCACCTCCCTGGACTGCCTCCACAAGGACGACGCGTCCGCGCCCATCATGCGCTGCGAACTCGACTCCACGGAGGACGTGCTGGCCAAGGTCGCCGCCATCCCTGGCGCGATCGGCTACAGCGAGGTCACCCTCGCGACCGGCCGCAAGGGCGTACGGACGGTCTCCCTCGACGGCGCCGCGCCCTCCATCACGGACATCGAGTTCGGCCGCAGCGACTACCCCTACCGGGGCGTGGAGTACGCCTACACCTACGACCGCCCGAGCGACGGCTCCCTGGCCGCCGCCTTCCTCTCCTACATCACCGGAGCCACCGGCGAGAACGCCATCCGCGGCCACGGCCACCTGCCGTGCTCGGCGGCGGCGGTGGTGCGACTGTGCGCGGAGGGCTAGGACAGGTCCGTAGGCGCCCTTGTCCCATGCTGGCGTGTCCATGACGATGGCCGGAGGCATTCGCGGCCACAGGAGGACACATGCGTCCCAGCCCCACCAGGAGAACGGTTCTGACGGCCACGGCGGCGAGCGCCGCGGCGACCGCGGCGGCGACGCTGGGCACGGCCTCCGCGGCCGAGGCGGCCCCCGCGCACACCCGCCCGCCGGCCACCGCACAGCTCCCGACCCGTGAACTCCGCGCCCTGCTGCGGGAGATCGACCCGGCCCGCATCGAGGCGACGGTCCGCAAGCTCGTCTCCTTCGGCACCCGCCACACCCTCTCCGTCCAGGACGACCCGGCCCGCGGGATCGGCGCGGCCCGCGACTGGCTGCTCGCCGAACTCCGCTCCTACGCGGCCGCGTCCGGTGGCCGGATGACGGCCGAACTCCAGTCGTACGTCCAGGAACCCGCCTCCCGCATCCCCACCGCCACGAAGATCACGAACGTGCTCGCGACCCTGCGCGGCTCGGTGACTCCCGAACGCGTCTACGTCGTCTCCGGGCACTACGACTCCCGCGTCACCGACGTCATGGACGCCACCTCCGACGCGCCGGGCGCGGACGACGACGCCTCCGGGGTGGCCGTGGTCCTGGAGCTGGCCCGGGTGATGGCCCGGCGCCGGCCGGCGGCGACGATCGTGTTCGCGGCGGTGGCGGGGGAGGAGCAGGGGCTGTACGGATCGGCGTACATGGCCCAGCAGTTGAAGGCGGCCGGCACCGATGTGCAGGGCATGTTCACGAACGACATCGTGGGCAGCCCGACCGCCGACGACGGCACGAAGGACCCGTACGCGATTCGGCTGTTCACCGAGGGTGTGCCCTCCTCGGAGACGGCCGCGCAGGCCGCGCTGCGCCGCTCGGTGGGCGGCGAGAACGACTCCGCGACCCGTCAACTCGCCCGGTTCGTCAGGGATGTGGCCGACAACGACGCCACCGGTATGCACGTCCGTGTCGTCTACCGCCGGGACCGCTATCTCCGCGGCGGCGACCAGATCCCCTTCCTGGAGCGTGGCTACCCGGCCGCCCGCTTCACCGAACCGGCCGAGGACTACGCCCACCAGCACCAGGACGTGCGCATCGACGAGACCGGCAAGCAGTACGGCGACCTGCCCGAGTTCTGCGACTTCGGCTACGTCGGCCGGGTGGCCCGGGTCAACGGCGCGGCCCTGTGGACCCTGGCGCAGGCGCCGGGCACCCCGCGCGGCGCGAAGATCGTCACCAGCGCGCTCACCAACTCCACGACTCTGGTGTGGAGTCGGGGCACCGAACCCGACCTCGCCGGCTACGAGGTCGTCTGGCGCGAGACGACGGCACCGGAGTGGACGCATGTGCTGCCCGCCGGTGACGTGACGACGTACGAGGTGGATCTGTCGAAGGACAACGTGTTCTTCGGGGTGCGGGCGGTGAACCGGCAGGGGTTGCGCAGCCCGGTGGCGTTCCCCGACCCGCAGTCGTGAGGCGGGCGTTGCGAGGCGGCGGAGTCAGATCCAGCCCTGCTGCCAGGCGTGGTGGGCGGCGGCGTGCCGGGTGGGGGCGTTGAGCTTGGCCATGGCGGCGGAGAGGTAGTTGCGGACCGTGCCCGGCGCGAGGTGCACCACGGTGGCGATCTCGGCGACCGACGCTCCGGTGCGGGCCGCGGTCAGCACCTCCAACTCCCGTTCGCTGAGCGGGCAGTCGTCCTCGGTGAGGGCGGACGCGGCGATCTCGGGATCGACGTAGCGGCGGCCCGCGGCGATGTCCCGGACGATCTCCGCGAGCCGCGCCGCGGACGTCGTCTTGGGCACGAACCCGCTGACCCCGGCGGCCAGCGCCCGGCGCAGCACGGCGGGTCTGGCATGCCGGGTGACCAGGACGATCCGGGTGGGCAGACCGGCGGCCCGCAGCTCCCCGGCCGCGAACAGGCCGTCGGCGGGCGGCATTTCGAGATCGAGCACGGCGATGTCGGGGCGGGTCTCCAGGGCCAGCCGCACCGCGTCGGTGGTGGTGGCCGCCTCCGCGACCACGACGAGGTCGTCCTCCAGGGCCAGCAAGGCGACCAGCGCGCTGCGCAGCAGATCCTCGTCATCGGCGATGAGCACGCGGATCACCGCCGCTCCTTTCCCGTTCGGTCCCGCCCCGGCCCGTCCTTCCGCAGCCCGTCCCCTTGCACGGGCAGCGTGGCCGTCACCGTGAAGCGGTCCCCGTTCCGGTCCCACGTCAACTCGCCGTCCGCCGCCCGCAGTCGTTCGGCGAGGGTGGTGAGGCCGGTGCCGTCGGAGCTCGCGCCGGCCTCCTCGGCTCCGTCGTTGCCGATCCGGAGCCGGGCGCTGCCGTCGGTGACGCGATAGTCGACGTCGGCGTGCCGGGCGGTGCTGTGCCGCAGCACGTTCGTGGTGGCCTCGCGCATCACCAGGCCGAGCAAGTGGCGGGCGGTGGCGGGCAGTTCCTCGGCGCCGGGTGCCTGGTCCGTGCGGGCGTCGATGCCGGCCGCGGTCAGCACGCGGGTGGCGTTGGCGATCTCGTCGTCCAGCGTCGTACGCCGGTACCCCTGCACCACGGCCCGCGTGTCCCGCAGCGCGTCCGCGCACAGCTGCCGTACCTCCTGCATCTCGGCGGACGCGCGCGCCGGGTCCGTGCCGGTGAGCCGGGACGCCAACTCCGCCTTGAGGGCGATCACTTGGAGGTGGTGTCCCTGGATGTCGTGCAGGTCCCCGGCGAACCGCAGCCGCTCGTCCTTGACCGCCAGCTCCGCCTCCAGCCGCCGCGCCCGGTCCAGCCGCCCGGCCACGTCCCACGCCCACAGCGGCCCGAGCATCATCCACACGGTGAACACGACCAGCCCCGCCGGGAACAGCGCCGCATGCACCGACTCCCCGTCCCCCGCGGCCAGACTCACCGCCGCGCCGGGCACGAGCGCGCCGGACGTGGCGCCGGCCACGAGCAACCGCCGTGCGGGGACGGGCAGATACGTCGCGGCGATGGCGACCGTGACCGCGGGGGCGATCGCCCACAGGCCGTAGTTGTGCCGGGCCAGCGGGAGGACGGCCAGGACGAGGGCGGCGCAGCCCGCGGCGAGCAGCCATGCCCGGCGGGGCCGCGCGGGCAGCTCGGGACCCACGGTCAGCAGATCGCCGAGCAGGACGACCGTCGCCACGACCTCGACGACGAGCGCGGGGGCGGCCGGCGCACGGGCCCAGAGAGGCACGTCGCCGTCCAGGATCCAGGCGCCGTAGGTGAGCACCAGCAGTACGACGGTGGTGCCCGGCACGGCCCACCAGGTGTAGCGACGGAAGCTCGTCAGCCCCGCCGCGCGGTCCCTCGGCCCGTCCTCCACGCGGTCATTGTGACAGCGGACGGACTGTCCGGTCAGTGCCGAACACCCTTGTCCCGCATGACAGATGTCATTCGGGGACGTGTGGGTCCGGCACTACTGAGGGTGCGGCGAGAGGGCCAGGCTGAGGAATCCAGATACCCCTCCCCGGTATATCGACCCTCAGGTGGGCGACCGGGAATCCGCGCAGGAACGGAGATGTCATGAAGTCCGACCTCGTCCGCCGCTGGCCCACGGCCCTGGCCCTTCTCCTCGCCGCCGCCGTGATCGCCGCCGGCTCCGGTGACGACCTCGGTGACGCCGTGAGCGGCTACGCCGACGCCCTCCCCCTGCTCCCCCTCCTCTACGTGGTCATCAGCCAGCTCGGCCGACCCCGCCTGACCTGGCCCGTGCTCGGCGCCGGCGTGGTGCTCCTGTTCGGCCTCGGGGCGCAGGACGCGGTCCCGGCCGGCGGCGCCATGATCGTCGTAGCGCTGGGGGTGCTGCTGTGGGGCATGCTGCGCGGGTCTCCGCACGGTGGGGCCGTGCTGGGCGTGCAGGTGGCCGGTGCGGTCGTCTTCGGGGCGTTGGCCGTGGCGGGACTGGTGGTCGACGCGGACCTGGGGCGGTACCTGGTGGCGGCGGGCTGGTTCGGCCACGGTGTGTGGGACCTGGCCCATCTGCGCCTGGCCAGGCTCAAGGGCGTGGTGGCGCCGACGTTCGCGGAGTGGTGCGCGGTCGTGGACATCGCAGTCGCGGTGGAGCTGCTGTTCCTGCGGTGAGCGTGCCGCTGGCTGTCAGTGCGGTGACCGTGCCGGTGTCCACGCGGCGACCGTGTGGGTCACCTCGGCTCCGGCGGTCGCTGTCTCGGCATGTTCGGGCGGGCGTTCGGGCCCGGGGGCATGGGGAAGCGGCCCTGGGGGGCGCCGGCGTCCGGGCGGGCCGTGGCCGCGACCGCCGACTGGATGCCCATGGGGGCCGTGCCGGTGCGGAACTCGACCATCCAGTCCGCGGTCTCCGTACGCACCAGCTCGGTCACGTCCTCCGAGAACCGCCGCAGCACCCCCAGGCACCGCTCCGCCGCCTCGCTCGCGGTGCCGTCCGCCGGGCCCAGCATCTCCCGCACGTTCTCCGTGGCCCACTCGAACTGAAGTGCCTGAAGTCGGCGCTGCACCGCCTGCGCGGTCGCCACGTCCCTTATCCAGCCGGACGTCAGCCCGAAGAACCGGTCCGCGGCCACGCAGGCCACCGCGAGCAGCAGCGCGAGATAGCCCCAGGGGGCGGCTCCGGGGAGCGCGCCGGTCAGGTCGAGCAGCGGCAGCGCGGCGGCCGTGACCGCGCCCGTCGCCGCCCCGGCCCGCAGCGCCCGCGCGCCCCGCCGCTTCCACACCCGGTCCGCGAGATACCAGGACGCCGTCTCCAGCGCCCCGCGCTCCACCCACCGGTACAGCTCGTGCAGCCGCTCGGCGGGCTCGCCCCAGTCCCCGAGCGGAAAGGCCCGCCCGGTCAGATCGCCCGGCCGCAGCCCGGCCGCGCCCTCGCCCCGCCCGTCCTGAGGCGGACCCTCGGGCTGCATCTCCGGCTGACCCACCCGGCGCTCCCTAACTGATCGGTCACCCTGCGTGACGCCTGATGCTGATGTGCCGGGACCCTTCCTACCGCCCAATGGGTGGCGAAGGGGGAGCTTTGACGGCTTTTCCGCCCGGAAGAGGCCCTTGATCAGGTATAGGCCTCGCGATCAAACCACTCGAAAGAGTGCCGGGGCGATGCCTGCGCGGAGCACGTAGGCTCGTGCCGAGCGGGAAGACCGCCCGACGACCGTACGGACCAAGGAGCTGAATCGTGATCCCCGGTGGTGGCCAGCCGAACATGCAGCAGCTGCTGCAGCAGGCGCAGAAGATGCAGCAGGACCTGGCACGCGCGCAGGAGGAACTCGCACAGACCGAGGTGGACGGTCAGGCGGGCGGTGGCCTGGTGAAGGCGACCGTGACCGGCGCCGGTGAGCTGCGGGCCCTGAAGATCGACCCCAAGGCGGTGGACCCGGACGACACCGAGACCCTCGCGGACCTGATCATCGCGGCGGTCCAGGCGGCGAACGAGAACGCGCAGAACCTCCAGCAGCAGAAGCTGGGCCCGCTGGCCCAGGGCCTCGGTGGCGGCGGCAGCGGCATCCCGGGCCTCCCGTTCTGAGACCGGCCCCGCCTCTCGGAGACCGGGCCCGTCCGTTCCGCGGCCGGGTCCGCCTATCTAAGAGGGGCCGCGGCCAACTACCGTACGTACCGTAAGGAACCACCCCCAGGAAGGACGGCAGTCCGTTGTACGAAGGCGTGGTGCAGGACCTCATCGACGAACTGGGGCGGTTGCCCGGCGTCGGTCCCAAGAGCGCCCAGCGCATCGCCTTCCACATCCTGCAGGCGGAGCCGACCGACGTACGTCGTCTCGCGCAGTGCCTGATGGAGG
The DNA here is from genome assembly GCF_053599215.1 of Streptomyces sp. NPDC001002. Classification (NCBI taxonomy): domain Bacteria; kingdom Bacillati; phylum Actinomycetota; class Actinomycetes; order Kitasatosporales; family Streptomycetaceae; genus Streptomyces; species Streptomyces sp. NPDC001002. The sequence goes on from NZ_JBSFLV010000006.1 coordinate 55,023, forward strand.
TCAAGGCGAAGGTCCGCTTCTGCGCGACCTGCGGCAATGTCGCGCAGGAGGAGCTGTGCAACATCTGCCGGGACAGCCGCCGCGACCTCACCGTCATCTGCGTGGTCGAGGAGCCCAAGGACGTGGTCGCGATCGAGCGGACCCGTGAGTTCCGCGGCCGCTACCACGTGCTCGGCGGCGCGATCAGCCCCATCGAGGGGGTCGGCCCCGACGACCTGCGTATACGAGAACTTCTCGCGCGGTTGGCCGACGGGACGGTTACGGAACTGATCCTTGCGACGGACCCGAATCTGGAAGGCGAGGCCACGGCCACGTACCTCGCCCGCATGATCAAGCCCATGGGCCTCAAGGTCACCCGCCTGGCCAGCGGCCTCCCGGTGGGTGGCGACCTGGAATACGCGGACGAGGTGACCCTCGGCCGCGCCTTCGAGGGGAGACGACTCCTAGATGTCTGACGCCAAGCTGCACGCCACAGCGCAGGACCCGGACGACTTCGCGGTCCAGATCGCGGACCAGGTCGAGAGCTTCCTGGTGGCCACCGCGGAGGTGGCGAAGGGCGACGAGCCGGGCTCGGCCGTGCCCTTCCTCCTCCTGGAGGTCTCCCAGCTGCTCCTGGCCGGCGGCCGCCTGGGCGCGCACGAGGACATCGTCCCCGACGAGCGCTACGAGCCCGACCTGGGCCCGGAGGCGGACGTGGACGAGCTCCGCGAGAACCTCGCGCGCCTGCTGGAGCCGATCGACGTCTACTCCGAGGTCTTCGACCCCTACGAGCCCAGCAAGTCCCGGGTCCCGGCGCGGATCTCCGACGACCTCGCCGACGTCATCGCCGACCTCCGCCACGGCATGGCCCACTACCGGGCCGGCCGGGTCACGGAGGCCCTGTGGTGGTGGCAGTTCTCCTACTTCTCCAACTGGGGCTCCACCGCCTCCGCGACCCTGCGCGCCCTGCACTCCGTCCTCGCCCACATCCGCCTCGACCAGCCCCTGGAAGAACTGGACGGCCTCGACACGGACCAGGGCATGGGCGACGAGACCCTCGAATTCGAGGCGGGCAAGGTGATGGTGGAGGAGATCGCGGAACCGCTGGGCCTGCGCTCGGCGAAGTAGCCCCCGGCCCGAGAAGGGCCGGGCGGGATCCGGTGCGCGCCTTGTGTCATCAGGCGCGCACCGTGCGTGAATTGGCAACGCCCTGGACGTCTCCTGTACGTCGGCTGCACGGGCGCTAACCGGCACGAAGCGAGTCTTGAGTCATCCCAACAGACACCAGATCAACTGGAGTTGTGATGACTCGCCCCATCAGCAGGCGCGCGGCCGTCGTCGCCGTCACCACCGTCGTGGCCCTCGGCACCACCGGCACCCTCGTCGCGACCGCCGGGCCCCAGCGCGATGCCAAGCCCACCAAGAAGCAGATAGCCGCTCTCTTCGACGGCTGGAACGCCGCGCTGCAGACCGGTGACCCGAAGAAGGTCGCGGACCGGTACGCGCCGGACGCCGTGCTGCTGCCCACCGTGTCCAACGAGATCCGCACCGATCGCGCCGAGATCGTCGACTACTTCGAGCACTTCCTGCCGAACAAGCCGGTCGCGAAGAAGGTCGAGACGTACATCAACGTCCTCGACAGCAACTCGGCCATCGACGCCGGTGCTTACGACATCACGCTCACCGACCCGAAGACCGGTGACAAGCGGGTCGTCGAGGCCCGTTACACGTACGAGTACGAGAAGCGCGGCGGCACGTGGCTGATCGTCAACCACCACTCCTCGGTGATGCCCGAAGGGTGATGACCACCGACAGTCCGGTCCCGGGAGCGTCCCGCAGGGTCACCGTGCCGCCGTCGTCCGTCACCAACTGGCGTACGACGGCGAGGCCCAGGCCCGAACCGGTGCGCCCGGTGAGGCCCTGACCGCGCCAGAAGCGGTCGAAGGCGCGGGACTTGTCCGCGTCGGACATGCCGGGGCCCTCGTCCGTCACCGACAACTCCACCTCGTCGCCCCGGGATTGGGCACTCACGGTGATCGTCGCGCCGTCCGGTGACACCTCCAGGGCGTTGGAGAGCACGTTGTCCAGCACCTGTTCGAGATGGCCGGGGCTGGCCAGCGCGGACGGGCGGCCGTCCGCGAACCCCTTGAGCGCGATGGTGACTCCGCGCTCGTCGGCGGCCGGCCGCCACACCGAGAGCCGCTCGCGCACGATGTCCGTGAGCGGCAGCGGCTCGGCCGCGGTCACCTTCGCCTCGGCCCGCGCCAGCACCAGCAGTCCGTTGACCAGCCGGCTCATCCGGACGACCTCGGCCGTCGCCTGCTCCACGTCCTCCCGTACGAACTCGTCGTCCGTGCCGTCCGCGATGTTGTCCAGCGAGAGCCGCAACGCCGTGAGCGGGGTGCGGAGTTGGTGGGAGGCGTCGGCCACGAAGATGCGCTGCGAGGCGATGAGGGTGTCGAGGCGTTCGGCGCCCTGGTTCAGGGTGCGGGCGAGTGTCTGTGTCTCGTGCGGGCCCGTCACGGGGGAGCGGGCCGTCAGGTCGCCGTCGCTGAACTTGCTCGCCATGTCGTTGAGTTGGCGCAGGGGGCGGGTGAGACGACGGGCGACGAGCGCGCCCAGTCCGGCTGCCACGGCCAGGACCCCTACCGCGAGGAACGCCCGGAAGCCCCAGATCTGCCAGAGCCGCCGGGTCAGGTCGGAGGTCGGGTAGGTGATGCGGACGGCGCCGACCGTCCGGCCGTCGCGCCGCGCCGGTGCCGTCACCTCCAGCTTTCCGTCGCCCCAGTGCGTCGCGGTCTTGGCGCGTGACGCGGGCAGTACCTCGGCCGTGCCGGGGGTCTCCTGCGCGTACGCCACCACCATGCGGTCCAGGGCCGCGCGCGAGGCGGCGTCGCCGCTCAGCAGCAGCGCCATCGTCCTCGCCTCGCGCCGCACCGACTGCTCGGTGTCGCCCCGGAGTTGGGCGGTCAGCGTGAAGGCGACGGGCACGGTGAAGGCCGTCAGCGCCACGGCCACCAACAAGACGTAGCTGACGATCAGTTGGCGGATCATGAGGCCGGAGGCCCGTCGATGATCTCCAGGCGGAAGCCCACTCCCCGTACCGCCTCGATGGTGATCGCGCCCGCCAACTTCCGCCGCAGCGCGGCCACATGGACGTCGAGCGTCTTGGTCGGCCCGAACCAGTTCGCGTCCCAGACCGCCTCCATGATCTGCTCGCGCGACATCAGCGCGCCGGGCTCCTCGGTGAGGAAGGCCAGCAGGTCGTACTCCTTGGGGGCGAGCGCCACCTCCGTGCCGTCCAGGCGGACCCGGGCGGCCTTGCGGTCGAGGGTGAGGCGCGGGCCGTAGCGGTCGGGACCGGCGGAGGCGTCGGCGGGCGGCTGCACGCGGCGCAGCACCGCCCTTATCCGCGCGATGACCTCCCGCACCCCGAACGGCTTGGAGACGTAGTCGTCCGCGCCGATCTCCAGGCCCACCACTCGGTCCGTCTCGTCGCTGCGCGCGCTGATCACGATGATCGGCACGCTCCCGCGCAGCCGCAGCGCCTTGCAGACGTCGAGCCCGTCGGTGTCGGGCAGCCCGAGGTCGAGGAGGACGACGTCGTAGGGGGCGGAGTGGGCCAGGGCGGCGGCGCCCGTGGTGACCCAGTCGACCTCGAAGCCGTACCGGACCAGTCCGCGCCGCAGCGACTCGGCGACCGGCTCATCGTCTTCCACCAGGAGTACGCGCACAGTCGCACACCCTATTGCTTGAAACTTAATTCACAGCGTTCACTTGTGACGCTCGGCACTTTTCCCGGCCCGTTCAAGTGGGCATGCGCTGACCTGGGCGTCCGAATCTCACGATGCGATACCGCGGAAGCGAAATTCGGGTGCTCGATAGACTGAGCCGACATATACGGGACTGAGCGAGGAGCGCACGTGGGCCTTGTCGTGCAGAAGTACGGAGGCTCCTCCGTAGCCGATGCCGAGGGCATCAAGCGCGTCGCCAAGCGAATCGTGGAAGCCAAGAAGAACGGCAACCAGGTGGTTGTCGTGGTTTCCGCGATGGGCGACACGACGGACGAGCTGATCGATCTCGCCGAACAGGTATCCCCGATGCCTGCCGGGCGTGAGTTCGACATGCTGCTGACCGCCGGAGAGCGTATCTCCATGGCACTGCTGGCCATGGCGATCAAAAACCTGGGCCACGAGGCCCAGTCGTTCACCGGCAGCCAGGCAGGCGTCATCACCGACTCGGTCCACAACAAAGCCCGGATCATCGACGTCACGCCCGGTCGGATCCGCACCGCGCTGGACGAGGGCAACATCGCCATCGTCGCCGGCTTCCAGGGCGTCAGCCAGGACAAGAAGGACATCACCACGCTGGGGCGCGGTGGATCCGACACGACCGCCGTCGCCCTCGCCGCCGCGCTCGACGCGGAGGTCTGCGAGATCTACACCGACGTCGACGGCGTGTTCACCGCCGACCCGCGCGTGGTGAAGAAGGCCCAGAAGATCGACTGGATCGCCTTCGAGGACATGCTGGAGCTCGCGGCGTCCGGCTCGAAGGTGCTGCTCCACCGCTGTGTGGAGTACGCCCGCCGCTACGACATCCCGATCCACGTCCGGTCCAGCTTCAGCGGACTGCAGGGCACCTGGGTCAGCAGCGCACCACTCAAGACACAGCAAGGGGACCAGAAGGTGGAGCAGGCCATCATCTCCGGTGTCGCGCACGACACTTCCGAGGCCAAGGTCACGGTCGTCGGCGTACCGGACAAGCCGGGTGAGGCCGCGGCGATCTTCCGCACGATCGCGGACGCCCAGATCAACATCGACATGGTCGTGCAGAACGTGTCGGCCGCGTCCACCGGACTGACCGACATCTCCTTCACGCTGCCCAAGACCGAGGGCCGCAAGGCCATCGACGCCCTGGAGCGCAACAAGCACGGCATCGGCTTCGACTCGCTGCGCTACGACGACCAGATCGGCAAGATCTCCCTGGTCGGCGCCGGCATGAAGACCAACCCGGGCGTCACCGCGTCCTTCTTCGAGGCGCTCAGCGACGCCGGGGTGAACATCGAGCTGATCTCGACCTCCGAGATCCGTATCTCGGTCGTCACCCGCGCCGACGACGTCCCCGAGGCCGTCCGCGCCGTGCACACCGCCTTCGGGCTCGACTCCGACACCGTCGAAGCCGTCGTCTACGGAGGCACCGGACGCTGATGTCCGGTACTGGACGACCGACGCTCGCCGTCGTGGGCGCGACCGGAGCCGTCGGCACGGTCATGCTCCAGATCCTGTCCCAGCACGCGGACATCTGGGGCGAGATCCGCCTGATCGCCTCACCGCGCTCGGCCGGCCGCAAGCTGGCCGTGCGCGGTGAGCAGGTCGAGGTGGTGGCGCTCACCGAGGAGGCCTTCGACGGGGTCGACGTCGCGATGTTCGACGTACCCGACGAACTGGCCGCGCGGTGGGCGCCCGTCGCCGCCGCCAAGGGCGCGGTGGTGGTGGACAACTCGGGCGCGTTCCGGATGGACCCGGACGTGCCCCTGGTCGTCCCCGAGGTCAATCCGCACGCGGCCCGGCTGCGGCCGCGCGGGATCATCGCCAACCCCAACTGCACGACCCTGTCCATGATCGTCGCCCTGGGCGCGCTGCACGCCGAGTTCGGGCTGCGCGAGCTGGTCGTCTCCTCGTACCAGGCCGTGAGCGGTGCGGGCCGGGAGGGCATCGACACCCTGCGACGGCAGCTGAAGCTGGTGGCCGGCACGGAGCTGGGGACCCACCCAGGGGACGTGCGGCGGGCCGTCGGCGACGACACCGGGCCCTTCCCGGAGCCGGTCGCGCTGAACGTCGTACCGTGGGCCGGGTCGCTGCGCGAGGACGGCTGGTCCTCGGAGGAGATGAAGGTGCGGGACGAGACCCGCAAGATCCTCGGCCTGGCCAAGCTGCCCGTCGCCGTGACCTGCGTCCGCGTCCCGGTCGTCACCACGCACTCCCTGACCGTGCACGCCCGCTTCCAGGGCGAGGTCACCGTCGACGGGGCCCGCGAGATCCTCGCCACAGCGCCCGGGGTCGTCCTCTTCGACAACCCGGCCGCGGGGGAGTTCCCGACCCCCGCCGACGTGGTGGGCACCGACCCCACCTGGGTGGGCCGGGTGCGGCGGGCGCTCGACGACCCGACGGCGCTCGAACTCTTCGTTTGCGGCGACAACCTGCGCAAGGGAGCGGCCCTCAACACCGCACAGATCGCGGAGCTGATCGCGACCGAGTTCGCCTGACGCGCGGGCGGCGACCGGTCGCCGCCCGCGGTACCGCGTAGCAAAACCCCCTGGCCAGCACAGGAATCATTTGTAGGATTCATGTGAAGTGTGAGCCGATCGATGGTTCATACCACTTGAACCGGGCCTCTTCGGCGTCCGAAGATTCTCTCCCCGCTCTTCGCAACCGCGCGAAGGGCGGGGAGCGTCTTTGCGAACGCCCTTCGGGGGCGCGGGGATGCGGTACGGGGCGTGGGGACGCCCTGACTCATTCAGGACACAGGGGAAGAGCGGGTAGGCATGAGGGCGCTTGACGCACGGTCGGTTGTGCTGCCTGACACCAGACGACCGATGGCATCACGCGAAGCAAACGTGACGCCCGGCACGTACAACCCTCCAGGGGGGAAGCGTGTCCAACTGGCGTGGCAGAGGTTCTCGATTTCTTCAGCGCGGCACCCGCGGGTACGGCTCTCCGGCCACCCCGCCGGCCCGTCAGGCCCCGCGTGCCCGGTGCACCCGGCGGCATGCCGGTGATCGCGCCCATGCCCGCAGCGCGGCCCGCCCGCATTCCGAACCAGCGCGACGACGCCGACGAAGCGGTGGCGGCCGGCACGACCGTCGACCACCTCACCGAGACCTACCGTGCCCACTACCGCTCGCTGCTCGGGCTCGCCGCCCTGCTCCTCGACGACACCGCCTCCTGCGAGGACGTCGTCCAGGAGGCCTTCATCCGGGTGCACTCGGCCCGCAAGCGCGTGCGCGACCCCGAGAAGACGCTCGCCTATCTGCGTCAGACGGTCGTCAATCTCTCCCGCTCCGCCCTGCGCCGCCGCATCCTCGGACTCAAGCTCCTGTCCAAGCCGATGCCGGACATGGCGAGCGCCGAGGAGGGCGCCTACGACCAGCTGGAGCGCGACTCCCTCATCAAGGCGATGAAGGGGCTGCAGCGCCGCCAGCGCGAGGTCCTGGTGCTGCGCTACTTCGCGGACATGACCGAGGCCCAGGTCGCCGACTCGCTCGGCATATCGCTGGGCTCGGTCAAGGCGTACGGCTCGCGCGGCATCGCGGCCCTCCGCATCGCGATGGAGGCGCCGGCATGAGCAAGGACACCGGCGCCGACAGGGACGCCGAAGGACCGGACTCCCATGAACGACACGAGCCCTACGCCTGGCACGAGCCGACGGCACCGCACGACCAGAACCACACGCAATCGCACGCTGGGAACGGAACTGTGAACCACGACGGCCCCGAGGACCCGAGCCCGGAAGGGCTGGACTCGGAAGAGCTGACGCTGCGCACGCTGCTGCACCAGGCGGTGCAGACCGTCGAGCCGCGCGACGGCACGCTCGACCATCTGCGCAAGGCCGTGCCCGCCCGGCGGGCCCGCAAGCGACAGGCCGTCGTCGGCATGGCGGCCGCCGCCCTCTTCATCGGCACCGCCGTCCCCGCCCTGCTGCACGTCTCCAACGCCACCGGCTCCGGCGTCAACCCGTCCGCCGTCGGCCAGGCCTCGCAGGCCCAGGGCGGGTCGGGCTCGGGAAAAGGCGCCGACGGAAATGAGAGCACCGCCGGGGGCTCCTCGGGCAAGACCGAGGACAAGGACCCGGGCGGCGCCAAGGGCAGCGACGGCGGCAAGGGCACGGGCGCGGGCACGGGTGGCACCTCGGGCGCCAACCCCTCGGCGACCACCACCACCGACGCCCCTGTCTGCACGGCCGTCCAGCTCGGCAGCCCCACCGGGACGTCCGGCGCCGCCGACGCCACGGGTGCGGTCTACGGCACCTTCAGTGTCGTCAACGTCTCCACCGCCGCGTGTACGGTCTCCGGCCCCGGCACCGTCAGCACCCTCGCCCAGGGCGCCGCGGACGGCACCAAGGTCGGCGCCGTCCGGCATGTGGCCGGCGACCCGGCGGCCGGACTGCCCGACCCGTCCACCGAGTCCACCTCGCTGGTGCTGCAGCCCGGCGCCGCCTACGAGGTGAAGTTCGCCTGGGTGCCCTCGGAGACCTGTCCCAGCACCGGGACGAGCGACGGCGGCAACACCGGCGAACCCTCGCCCGACCCGAGCACCAGCGCCTCCTCGGGCGGCACCTCCGGCACGACGTCCGGCACCACCGACGGCACGACGACCCAGCTCCTCACCGACGGCGGCACGGCCGACGGCAGCGTAGAGGTCTCGCACACGGCGCAGTCCGGCTCCCCGACCGTCTCGACGGTCGTCTCCAACGCATGCGCGGGCACGGTGTACTACACGGGAGTCCTGGCGTCCGGAGCGTGACAAAGGCCTGACGGCGGTACGGAGAGACGGCTGACCGGCGCTATACGGCGACCGGCTGCTCCTCCTCCGCCACCAGCCCCATCTCCGCGTCCCGCAGGAACTCCACCTCGCGGCGCAGCAGCCGGAACCACATGAAGACCACGAACCCGGCGAAGACGAACCACTCCCCGGTGTAGCCCAGGTTCTGGAACGCCTTCAGGTCCAGGCCGGTGTTCTGCGGCGCGGTCGCCGGCACGGCCGTCATCCCGGCGTCGGCCTTGTCCAGCGTGACCCAGGCGTCGTACACCTTGTACGGCACGATGTTGATCAGGGACGCCGAGCTGATCGCCCCGGTCTGCCCGGCCGGCAGCCCGCCCTGCGCGCTCACCCCGTTGTCCCCCGGCGTCTCGGACGCCTGCAGCGCACCGGTGACGGTGACTTCACCGGTGGGCGCGGCGGGCGCCTTGGCCGCGTCGGCCTTCCCCGGCAGCCAGCCCCGCACGACGGGCAGCGCCTGGCCGCCGTCGGTGCGCAGCAGCGTCAGGACGTAGTAGCCGTCCTTGCCGTCCAGTTGGCGGTCCGGGACCAGCAGCTGCTTGCCGTAGTGCCCGGTCGCGGTGGCCTGCTCGCCGGAGGTCGCCTGGTCCACGGGCAGCAACTCCCGCAGCGGGCGGGCCGTTTCGTGGGTGTCCGCGAGCTGCTCGTCCGCGGTGTGGTGGCTCTGCACCCGGTCCTCGAAACGGCTCAGCTGCCAGGACCCCATGAAGATGCAGAAGGGGATGGCGAGCAGCACGAAGACGTTGATTCCCCACCAGCGGCGCGTCAGCAGAAACCGGTACACGCCTTCCACGGTACGGGGCCCCCGCGGGGGGCTCGGCCGCGGGGTCAGTACCGCTCGCTGAGGTGGTCGCGGCCGGCCGGGGGTTCGTAGGGCTCGGGCCAGAACTCCGTTATGGACGTGATCCTGCCCTCGCCGGACGCTCCCTCCTCGCCGGTGAAGAACGTGATCGCGTACATCTCCTCCAGTCCGACCGTGAAGTGCGCCCAGGTGACCACCTGTCCGGGCTCGGCGACGATGCGCTCGGTCCGTAGGTGCCAGTCGCCCGGGTACTCCCGGTTGAACTGCACGTACCTCTCCCGCCCCGTGATGCGCTCGCGGGTCTGCGGCAGGGTGTAGACGACGTCCTCGGCGAGGGTCTCGGCGAACGCGGTCCAGTCCCGGGACTCGGCGGCGGCCCAGAACCTCTCGACTGTCTTGCGCAGATCGGTCATGTCCACGAGTCTGCACCCCGCCACTGACAATCGGTCCCGACCTGCACAAACGCCCTTTCCCGGGCGGGCCGGGAGGCCGGAAGGGTAAGTGGCGGGTAGAAGTTATCCACAGCCTGCGCACCTGGCCAGTGAATTGTCTGTGAGGGCGGGCAGTATGGGGCCATGACTGAGAGCAACGGGTCCGCCTCGCCGGATCAGCAGGCACAGCGCGAGGTAATGCCGGACTGGGAGAAGCGCTTCCGGGCGCCGCGGGTGTCACTGCCCGACTGGGCGGAGGACGCCCCGGACCACTCCCTGTTCGTGTCGAACGCGACGGGGACGTACGAGCTGTACGCCTGGGACCGCGCCAGTGACGAGCAGCGCCAGGTCACCGACCGGCCCAACGGCACGACGGACGGCGTCCTGTCCCCGGACGGCGCCTGGATCTGGTGGTTCGACGACAAGGACGGCGACGAGTTCGGCGTCTGGCGCAGGCAGCCCTTCGGCGGCGGCAAGGACGAGGCCGCCGCCCCGGGCCTGGACCCGTCGTACCCGGCGGGCCTGGCCCTCGGCCGGGACGGCCGCACGGCGGTGGTGGGCCGCTCCACGGACGAGGACGGTACGACGATCCATCTCGCGCGCGAGGGCGAGGCCCCGGTGCAGATCTACCGCCACCGCGAGTCGGCGGGCGTCGGCGACCTCTCCCGCGACGGCACGCTGATCGCGATCGAGCACACCGAGCACGGCGACGCGATGCACTCCGCGCTGCGCGTGCTGCGCCCCGACGGCACGGCGGTCGCCGACCTCGACGACACCGAGGGCGGCACCAAGGAACTGGGCCTGGAGGTCCTCGGCTTCGCGCCGGTGGACGGCGACACGCGGCTGCTCATCGGCCATCAGCGCCGGGGCCGTTGGGAGCCGCTGGTGTGGGACGTGGCGACGGGGGAGCAGACCGACCTCGCCCTGGACCTGCCCGGTGACGTCAGCGCCGAGTGGTACCCGGACGGCACGGGCCTGCTCGTCGCGCACAGCTTCGAGGCCCGCAGCGAGCTGTTCCGCTACGACCTGGCGAGCCGTGAGCCGGAGCGGATCCCGACCCCGCCCGGCACGGTCTCCGGCGCGACGGCCCGCCCCGACGGCACGGTCGAGTACCTGTGGTCGTCGTCGGCCGAGCCCTCGGCGGTCCGCTCCACGAAGGGCGGGGTGGTCCTGGACCCGCCGGGCCTGAAGTCCCCCGGCTCGGTCCCGGTGCAGGACGTGTGGGTGGAGGGCCCGGGCGGCCGCATCCACGCCCTGGTCCAGAAGCCGGCCGGCGCGACCGGCCCGCTGCCGACGGTCTTCGACATCCACGGCGGCCCCACCTGGCACGACAGCGACTCCTTCGCCGCCGGCCCCGCGGCCTGGGTCGACCACGGCTACGCGGTGGTCCGGGTCAACTACCGCGGCTCCACGGGCTACGGCCGCGCCTGGACCGACGCCCTCAAGCACCGGGTCGGCCTGATCGAGCTGGAGGACATCGAGGCGGTCCGCGAGTGGGCGGTCACCTCCGGCCTCGCGGACCCCGCCCGTCTGATCCTCACGGGCGGTTCCTGGGGCGGATACCTCACCCTCCTGGGCATCGGCACCCAGCCGGACGCCTGGACCCTGGGCATCGCGGCGGTCCCGGTCGCCGACTACGTCACGGCGTACCACGACGAGATGGAAGCCCTGAAGGCGATGGACCGCACGCTCCTGGGCGGCACCCCGGAGGAGGTCCCCGACCGCTTCGAGGCGTCCTCCCCCCTGACCTACGTCGACAAGGTCAAGGCCCCGGTCTACATCTCGGCGGGCGTCAACGACCCCCGCTGCCCGATCCGCCAGATCGAGAACTACGTGAAGAGGCTGGAAGCGAGGGACGCGCCCCACGAGGTGTACCGCTACGACGCGGGCCACGGTTCCTTGGTGGTCGACGAACGCATCAAGCAGGTGAGGCTGGAGCTGGAGTTCGCGGAGAAGCACCTCCCCGCCTAACTGCGGGCAGTCGTGCCGCTGGGGCGGCACGGGTGGGCGCAGCGGCACCCCGCGAACGCGGGCCAAGTGAACCCACCCAACCCCCGCCCCAGCACCGGCGCAGATCAAGAACCAGAGCCCGAGCCAGAACCGGCCCGCCCCCGCCGCCGACGCCCCAACAACTCAGCCATGCCCCTCCGCGTAGCGGCCAGCACCACCCGATCCGAGTCCCGCAGAACGTACGTATCAGGCAGATCCCACACCAACCCCGACCGCCGAGCATCCTCATGCGCCCCACGACCGGTGTCCAAGGCCAACACCCGCCACGCCCCGGCACGGAACGCCTCCGCCACAGTCCGCCCCGCCAACTGAGGAAGCGCCCCCACCTCGACCGCGGCGAACAACAACACCCGCCGCTCCACAGGAATCGCCCCCAGAATCTGCCGCCCCATCATCGCCCCCGCAAACGCGGGCGCGGCCAGATGAGAAACACTCCGACTCCGAGTGGTCGCAAGAGGATGCGCGGCCCGCAAGGTCCGATACACGGCGGTCGCGAAGTCGTCGTCGTACAGCCGCAGCACCACCCGCAGTTCGGGCCGCACGGACCGGGCATACAGCGCGGCTTCGAGATTCGTCGTGTCCGCGCTGGTCACCGCGAGCAGCGCGGTCGCACGGTGGATCTTGGCCGCCTCCAGGACCCCTTCCTGGGTGACGTCACCGAGCACCACCGGCACCCGCAGCCGCCGCGCGACGGCGAGCCCGCGCGCCTCGGGGTCGGACTCGACGCACACCACCGGGATGTGCAGTTCGCGCAGCCGGATCAGCACGCGCGTGCCGATCTTGCCGAGCCCGAGCAGCACCACGTGCCCACCGAGCCCGCGCGGCGGCTTGCGCAGCCCGGACGCGCTACGGAAGGTGCCGAGCGCTTCGAGGACCGCGGCCAGCAGCACCGGCAGCAGCAGCAACCCGACGAGACCGGAGAGGAGTTGAAGGATCTGCCGTCCCAGGGACTGACCGATCGCCGGATCGTCGATCGCGAAGAGATCGAGGAGCGTCAGATAGAACGCGTTCAGTGGATGCATCTGCGTCACCACCGACAGCGCGACCCCGAGCCCGACCACACACCCCACGAGCCCCGCCAGCGACCACCGCAGCCGCCGCGAGAACAGCGAGGCGAACGGCGGCACGACACTCCCGCGCGCGGGCGGCAACGAAGGCCCGGAGTAAGCCACTTGCTCCAGCACGACGGTCCCGCGCCCGGTCGCGGCCCGTACCGTCGCCGCGTCCGGCAGCAGCCGCGGCCCCGAGTCGCCGTCGCGTTCGGAGCCGTCGGCGGGATCGCTGCCGGCCGTGGACAGCAGCGCCAGCGTGGCGAGGCCCGGATCGGCCTCCTCTCCGGGCTCCGGCGCGGGCCGTTCGACCGCGCGCAGCATCAGCCCGTCGGTCTGGACGACCTTGCTGGTGCCGGTCACGGCGGTTGCGGCCAGCGCCGGCGCTGCCGTGTCGGCGTCGGACAGCACGGTCGTAGAGGCGTCGAAGCCGGAGCCGCCGCCGTCGGTCGTGCCGTCGCCGGCCGCCAACGCGGCCGCCTGGTCGAGGAGTTCCTCGATGTGCTGGCCCAGCCGGCGGTTGTAGAGGCGCAGGACGAGACGGAGGCGGGGGTTGAGGCGGCGGGCGGTGAGGGCGGCGCGGATGTTGGTCTCGTCGTCGTCGTACACGAGTGCCAGTGCGGCGGCCCGCTCCACGCCCGCCTCCGCGAGCGCGGCCTCGGTCGCCTCGGCGGCCGCGACGACCCGTTCACCGCCGTTGACGGCGGTCGTGGTGGTCGTCGCGGTCGGATCGGCGCCGCCCGCCGCCCGGTTGACGGCCGCGTTCACCACCCGGTCCAGCAGCGCCGCGGTGGTCGCCCGCGCCCTGCCGACCACCGGGGTCCGGACACCGCGCTCGGACGGTGGCACGATGAGCGTGACCTGCTCGCCGTACACACCCCGGAGTTCGGCGGCCAGCCGGTGCGCCAGCCCGTCGTCGCCGCACACGACCATGTGCCCGGACAGGTCGCCTGTCACACCCTGCTGAGGAACGCTCGCCACGAGGGCAAAGACTGCCTTATGAGGCGGGGCGGTTCCAGAGTCGACTGAACGGCTGTTCCCTCTCCATCGTATGGATAGGGACGGAAACCAGCGCTTTCCGCACCACCGGAGGTACCTCGCCCGTGGCCATCACCAAACCAGCCCCCACCGGGGCGGACAGCCATGAGCCGGTACGGGGTGCGCCGGAGCCGGAGGCTCAGTCTTCGCAGGGGCGCCCGCAAGAGGCCAAGGCGCAGACCCAGTCCCCGTCTCAGACTCAGGCCCAGTCCCGGTCCTCTCTGATCCTCATCCTCCTGCTGCTCGTCCTGGTGCTGATGCAGGATCCCATCCGCGGTGCGCTGTCCGCGCCCGTGATGCAGAGCTGGATGACGGTGTTCGTCGCCGTGCTCGTCCAGGCGCTGCCCTTCCTGGTGCTCGGTGTGCTGCTCTCGGCGGCGATCGCGGTGTTCGTACCGCCGACGTTCTTCGCCCGCGCCCTGCCGAGCCGGCCCGCGCTCGCGGTACCGGTGGCCGGGATGGCGGGCGCGGTGCTGCCGGGGTGCGAGTGCGCGTCCGTGCCGGTGGCGGGCGCGCTGGTGCGCCGGGGCGTCACTCCGGCCGCGGCGATCGCGTTCCTGCTGTCCGCGCCGGCGATCAACCCGATCGTGCTGACCGCGACCGCCGTGGCCTTCCCGCGCAACCCCGAGATGGTCCTCGCCCGTTTCGTCGGCAGCCTGCTGGTGGCCTGCTCGATGGGCTGGCTCTGGCAGCGCCTGGGCCGCACGGACTGGCTGCGCATGCCGCACCGTTCGCACTACGAGGGCCAGAGCAAGGGCGCCGCGTTCTGGGGGTCGGTCCGGCACGACGTGATGCACGCGGGCGGCTTCCTGGTCGTCGGCGCGATGGCCGCGGCGACGCTGAAGGCGGTGGCCCCGGCGAGCTGGCTGCGCACGGCGGCGGACAACCCGGTGGTCGCGATCCTCGCCCTGTCCCTGCTCGCCGTACTGCTGTCGATCTGCTCGGAGGCGGACGCGTTCGTGGCAGCCTCGCTGACCCAGTTCTCGCTCACGGCCAAGCTGGCGTTCCTGATCGTGGGCCCGATGATCGACCTGAAGCTGTTCGCGATGCAGGCGGGCACGTTCGGCCGGGGCTTCGCCCTGCGCTTCGGACCCGCCACCTTTGCCGTCGCCATCGTGGGCGCGGTCCTGACCGGGGCGGTGCTGCTGTGAACCGGCAGGCCCAGGCGGCTGTCCTCTTCCTCACCGGCGCGGCACTGCTGCACGCCGGGTTCACGGATCTGTATCTGCGGTACGTCAAGGCGGGCCTGCAGCCGCTGTTGCTGCTGGCGGGCGTGGTCCTGATCGCGGCGGCGCTGGCGACGGTCTGGTACGAGTGGCGGGGGCGGAAGCAGGGGGAGCCGCAAGGGGAGCCGCAGGGGGCGCAGAAGGCGGACTCGGCCGAGCGCGCGGAGGACGGGCACGAGGAGCACCGGCCCGCCGACCTCGATGGCTCCGCCGCCGATGCCGACCACGAGCACACCCACCGCGAACCCCGTATCTCCTGGCTCCTCGTCCTCCCCCTCCTCGCCCTCATCCTGGTCGCCCCGCCCGCGCTCGGCTCGTACAGCGCGATGCGCACGGGGACGGCACTCCAACAGCCGTACGGCTACGACAAGTTGCCCGCCGCCGGACCGCTCCACCTCTCCGTGGTCGACTACGCGAGCCGCGCCGTCTACCAGCACGGCCGCACCCTCGACGGCCGCCAGATCAAGGTCACCGGCTTCGTCGCACTGGACAAGGCCGGTACGCCGTATCTGGTCCGGATGGCCCTCAACTGCTGTGCGGCGGACGCCCAGCCGGTGAAGATAGGCCTGACCGGCAAGGTCCCCCCGGTCCTGCAGCCCGACAAGTGGCTTGAGGTGACGGGCACTTACACGACCCGCGAGGTCAAGGACCCGGTGAACAACGGCCCCATCCCGTTCCTCCAGGTCAGCTCGGCGACCCCGGTGCCGACGCCCGCGGATCCGTACGACGAGACCTGGAACAACTGAGGCGCGGTCCCACCGGAGATGAGGCGCGGTCGCTCCCGAGGGCGGTCGGCAGGGCCCGGAGTATCGTGAAAGGACCGAGGGTTCCTCGTGTGCCGGCCTTTACGCCCGTGCCGTTCTCGGCGATCGACGAGACCAGGTCGGCTGCGACGGCGCCCGGAACAGGTCCGCCTCATGACACAGAACGCGCTCCGGCCGCCCCGGGAACATCCCGGAGCCCGGGCCAGGCCCCGTCAGCAGTGCCCCTCGCCCTGGGAGGCGGAGCGGCTGCGCCCGTTGTCCCGGTGCCAGGTCATGGACCGGCTGCCGGAACTGGGCGAGATGTACGCGGCCAACTCCGGTGCCGAGCCCTGGCAGTGGGACCGCCTGCGCCACGCGTTCCTGAGCCGCCTGACCGACGACATGCGCCGCCCCGGCTTCACGTTGCTGGTCGCGGAGAACTCGACGACGGCGACGGCCTGCGCCTACGGATTCCCGCTGCGCGCAGGGCTGTTCGCGATCCGCGAGATCGTCGTACGTCCTCAGGTGCGCCGGCAGTCCACGGACCGTGACTGGAATCTGGCCCGGCGGCTGCAGCGGCGCCTGCTCGGTGAGCACGCGGACGCCACCGGCGTCACCCTGGTCGCCCGTTTCGACGTACCGACCCTGGCCGCCCTGCGGGCCTGGGGCTGGCGGGACCTCCCGGCCGGCGAGCACTGGACCCCGTCGGCCGATCCGCGCCGGGTCCTGCTCCTCGACCCGGGGCCCTCACACTCGTAGCCCGCGCGGCTGTGACCGTCAGTCGACCCTGTCGGGGGCCGGGATCGTGGACGTGTCGAACGTGCCGTCGACGATGTGCCGGGCGAAGTCGGTCAGCCGCAGGTGATGGGCGCGGGCGTAGGAGCGGAACGCGGCGAAGGCCTCGTCGACCGAGGTGCCCCAGCGCTCGGCCAGCACGCCCTTGACCTGTTCCACCAGGATCCGGCTGGTCAGCGCGGTGCTCAACTGGGTGTTCTCCACATAGGTCTTCTCCAGCGTGCGCTGCTGCAGGATCGTGATGGTGGCCACGTCCGCGAGCGCCTGGGCGAGCGCGATCTCGGAGTCGTCGAGCCGGTGCACGGAGAGCTGGAAGAGGTTCAGAGCGCCCACCACCCGGTCCCGCAGCCGCAGCGGGATGGCGTGCGTGGCGACGAACCCGAGCTCGCGCGCCCGCGGGGTGAAGCGGGGCCAGGCGGCGGCCGCCTCGGGGCGCCGGAGGTCGATGTTCGTACGGGCCGCGCCGGTGTGGAAGCACTCCACGCAGGGCCCCTGGTCGTGCTGCAGGGCGAGCAGCTCAAGGAGCCGGGTGTGCTCGTCCGAGGCGGCGATGACCTGCAGTTCACCGTGCGGATCGGCGAGCAGGATGCCGGCCGCGGAGACCTCCAGGAGCTCCACGCAGCGCGTGGACAGCCGTTGCAGCAGGTCGAGGACATCGAAGTCGTCGATGAGTGAGTCCGCGATCTCGACGAACACCTCCGCGAGGCGCTGTTCCCGCGTCATGCCGATCATCCCTCTCCACCGACGGGCGCGTGGGTCCCGCTTCCATCGTCGTCGAATCGCAGTCGTCTGGCCACGACGTCCTCCGCCACGTCGCCGACCAGGCGGTCACTGCCGTAGGCGAAGGCGCGCAGCCGCACCAGGGCCTCGGCCAGCGGGATGCCGAGCTGGACGCTGATCATGCCGGTCGCCTGGTGCACCACGGCCCGGTGCAGCCCGTCGGCCGGCCACGGCAGGCCCTGGTCGGCGCCGCGGCCGGCCGGCCGCCGCCCGTCCAGCAGGGCCGCGGTCAGCGCGGCGGCCAGCGTGTTCGCGTCCGCGAGCTGCCGCTCGTCCAGCCCGCCCCGCCCGTCGCACAACAGGGTGAACATGCCCAGGCGTACGGCACCCAGGCCCAGCGGGAAGCAGCAGACCCCGTCGACGCCGAGCTGCCGGGCGGCCGGCAGCAGCGCGGGCCAGCGCTCCGGGCGTACCCGGTCGAGATCCGGTTCCAGTACGGGGATGCCCGCGTGGGCGGCGTCGGGGCCGGGGCCCTCGCCGAGCGTGAACTGCAGTTCCTCGAACCGCAGGCCGAGCTCGGGGAACCACCACAGGGGTTCCGGCGCACGGGTGCCGTCCGGGTCCGCGACCGACAGCGGGAAGACGGAGATCACGACGCCCGCGACGCCCAGCGCCCGGGCGGCGGCCCGCGCGGGATCGGCGCCGCTGCCGGCGCGCAGCGACCGCAGCGCCTGGGCCATCCCGTCGCGGGTCACCGGTCTCCGTTCCGCCGGGGGCTCAGCGGCCCCGCTCCGTCACCAGCCGAGCGATTCCTGGTCGGGGGCCACGGTACGGGTCGGGGCGGGCTGGGGGGCGTCGTGGCACACGAAACCGAGCCGGGTGAGCGCGCGGCGCATCTCGCCGGTGGTGAAGTCGCGGCGGTTCTGCCGGGTGATCACTTCGCCGACCTGGAGGACGGGGTAGACCTTCGAGCCGATGGTGACGGAGACACCGGTGACGGTTTCGGGCGTGATGCCGTCCATCGACTGCTCGACCTCGTTCTTGCGCAGGTCGAAGGGGAATCGGGCGATGACACAGCGCATGAATGCCTCCAACAGAAAGGGGAGTTGAACCGAGGGGAAGGCAGGGGAAGAGAGCGGGGTGGAGCGGAGGCCGGCGGCGGAGGGTGACGCCGAGGAGCGGTCAGGACACGCGGGTGGGCGTCCTGACCGCCTTGACCTGTGAGGGTGGGACTAGCGAGGGTTGCGGGTCGGCGTACGGCGCCCGCGGGAGCCGCCGGCCCGTCCGCCCCGGCCACGACCGGGGGCACCGGAACGCTCCCGCCGGTCCGCGGCCGGCGCGGGCGCCGTCACGACGACGGGTACGCCGGAGGGGGTGCGGGCGCCGGTGATGCGCTGCAGCTCGGGCTCGCCGGGGCTGACCCGGGTGCTGCTGGCCGGGGTGATCCCGGCGTCCTGCATCAGCCGGTCCATCGAGCGCCGCTGGTGCGGCAGCACCAGGGTGACGACGGTGCCGGACTCGCCGGCCCGGGCGGTACGGCCGCCGCGGTGCAGGTAGTCCTTGTGGTCGCCCGGCGGGTCGACGTTCACGACCAGGTCGAGGTTGTCGACGTGGATACCGCGCGCGGCCACGTTGGTGGCGACCAGCGCGGTGAGGTGGCCGTCCTTGAACTGGGCGAGCGTCCGGTTGCGCTGCGACTGGGACTTGCCGCCGTGCAGCGCCGAGGCGCGGACGCCGACGGACAGCAGGTGCTTGGTCAGCTTGTCCACCGCGTGCTTGGTGTCCAGGAAGAGGATCACGCGCCCGTCGCGGGCGGCGATCTCGGTCGCCGTGGAGTGCTTCTCGGTGTCCCGTACGTGCAGCAGGTGGTGCTCCATGGTGGCGACACCGCCCGCGGTCGGGTCGACCGAGTGCACCACCGGGTCGCTCAGGTAGCGGCGGACCAGGAGGTCGATGTTGCGGTCCAGGGTGGCCGAGAACAGCAATCGCTGGCCGCCGGTACGGACCTGGTCGAGCAGCGCGGTGACCTGCGGCATGAAGCCCATGTCGGCCATCTGGTCGGCCTCGTCCAGGACGGTGATGCCGACCTGGTCGAGCCGGCAGTCGCCGCGCTCGATGAGGTCCTTGAGACGGCCGGGGGTGGCTACGACGACTTCGGCGCCGCCGCGCAGGCTGCTGGCCTGGCGGCCGATCGACATGCCGCCCACCACGGTGGTGGTCCGCAGCCGAAGGGCGCGGGCGTAGGGGGCGAGCGCGTCGGTGACCTGCTGGGCCAGCTCACGGGTGGGGACCAGGACGAGGGCGAGCGGCTGCCGGGGCTGGGCCCGCTTGCCGTTGAGCCGGGCCAGCAGGGCCAGGCCGAAGGCGAGCGTCTTGCCGGAACCGGTGCGCCCGCGGCCCAGGACGTCCCGGCCGGCCAGTGCGTTCGGCAGCGTGGCGGCCTGGATCGGGAAGGGCACGGTGACGCCCTCGGCGCCGAGCGCGGCCAACAGGCCCTCGGGCATGTCGAGTTGATCGAACGACTCGACGGCCGGGAGCGGTGCGGTGACGGTGGTGGGGAGCGCGAACTCCTGCTGCGGGCCGGCCGAGCGTGAGCCCTGGCCGTTCTTTCCGGCGCCGGCCGGACGCGAGGTCCGGCGGGGCTCGTGGGTACGGAAACGGCTGCCGTGGGCGGAGCCGGATCCTCCCGTGGACTTCCTGTCCGTGCGGACGCGGCCCGAACTGGCGCTGCTGCTGCGACGGTCGCGGTTCATGGTGGGAACCCTCCTCGATACGGCACGTATCGAGGAATTCCGTCCAGCGGCGAATGGCCGCATGAGGATTCACAAGAATGAGCCGTGAAAATAGCGAAAAGCCGCGCCTCGCGGTTTGTTAACCGGCGTCGACCGGAGGTCGACCGACGGATGAAACCGAGGCGGTCCCTCATGCGGGAATCAGCGTGAACTGGCTGGAACGTGAACTGGCTTGGAGCAGCAGGTAACGGCCGGAGTCAGCTGAGAGCGGCTGGGAACATGCGAAAAGTGAACGAGCTGGGGCCCGCACCCCATAGAGTGCGGGCCCCAGCTACTGTCATGCGTCAAGCAATCAGGCGGGAACGATGTTCTCGGCCTGGGGGCCCTTCTGGCCCTGCGTGACGTCGAAAGTAACCTTCTGGCCTTCCTGAAGCTCGCGGAAGCCGGAGGCGGCGATGTTCGAGTAGTGGGCGAAGACGTCAGCGCCGCCGCCGTCCTGCTCGATGAAGCCGAAGCCCTTTTCCGCGTTGAACCACTTCACGGTGCCAGATGCCATATTGAATCTCCCTTGGGGGGCAGTGCCGGGACCTGCACTTTGCCGATCCCGAGTCGCCGCGATGATCACCCCTCCGGAAAGATCCGGAAAGCTCTGCAAAGAAACTGGCTGTGAAACAAGTCTCTGGTAACCAAAACTGCAACTGGTATCACGCTAACACAGGTCGGCCGGAAACCCCATGCTGATCTGGAGTTCGATCAAGAATTCTCGCCCGGCCGAACTCATCATTTCTGCACCCGCCGCACTAGATTTCCGCGCCGCGCTCCGCCAGTAGCTTGCGCATTTCCTCGTTCAGCCGGAGGGCGTCCTCCAGCTGGTCCTCCAGCGAGACGATGCGGCAGGCTGCCTCGATGGGAGTGCCCTGGTCGACGAGCTCACGAGCCCGGGCGGCGACCCTCAACTGCCGCCGTGAGTACCGCCGGTGACCGCCCTCCGAACGCAGCGGAGTGATCAGCTCGGCCTCGCCGACGGCCCGCAGGAAGGCCGGGGTGATCCCGAGAACGTCGGCGGCCCGGCCCATGGTGTAGGCCGGGTAGTCGTCATCGTCGAGATTGCCGGTGACGGGATCGTTCTCAGCGGGCATGGCACCTTCGTTTCGGGGCGAGGCGAACGGCCCGGCCGGGCCAGTGCCCCGAGCTCCGAGAGATCCGACACCGAATCCACCTCTTACGCCAACCCTAACGCCGCGAGCGACAGGGATGTGGCCCGGCCGTGACAGATTTCCCTCGACGGCGGGGGCAGCGTCAAGATGCGCCTTGGAAGGGGCGCAGGTCGGGGGGCTCGGCGATCTTCGGGGGGCGGAGGGGTGCGTCATGGGGTTGTGTCGGGGGGCTGCGTCAGGTTGGTGAGGTCCGGGGGCGGAGGTCTGGGGGTCCGGGATCAGAGGCCTGGGGTCCGGGGTCAGAGGTCCGGGGCCCGAGCTCCGGGATCAGGGGTCCGGGGTGCGGGGTCCGAGGTCCGGGGTCCGAGGCCGGCGTACGGTCGGGTCTACGTCTGTCGGCCGTGTCCACCTTCACGGGCCCTGCTACCCCCGCAGGCCGGTCTGGCCTTCCGGGCTTGCGACGGAGCTAGACCCCTGCTGCGCTCGGCGCCGCCGATAGGCAGCGGCGTTGGCCCGCCCACCGCAGGTGAGCTTGTCGCACCAGCGCCGGCTCCCGGACCGGGAGTGATCGACGAACAGTCGGCTGCACCGTGAGTCCGCGCACGCCCGAATACGTAGGTGATCGGGACCGCCGAGCAGGACGCACGCCTGATGGGCAACGGTGGCCAGGACCTGGTCGACGTCACCGCGCCACACCGCACGCCCCAGCCCCTCCAGCACCGGCGTGACCTGTCGCCCGGCGGCCACCTCGCTGATGAGCCGCAGATCCTCCGAGCGGGGCCGCTGCTCCAGCAGCTCGGCGGACGCCGTCCGATAGACGGCCTCGCGCAACTCACGCATCCGCTCGACATCGACGTCACGGACGCGCCCGGCATCATCCGCCAGACCCGCCTGCTCGATCCACGCGGCCAGGTCGCGCGGACCGGCCAGCAACTCGACCGGATAACTGCTGCGCCACGTCAGCGTCGCGGCCAGGTCCAAGGCCGGATGACCGCTGACGAAAGTGAACTCCACCCATGCAGTGTCGCGCGGACGGGCATACACCGACAAGATCGTGGAATCAGACCCTTAACAGATGACGCCGACGGATTTCCGAGACGGACTCCGCACCGGATGCCTGACTTCGGCTCCGACCCACCGCGCCAAGTCCCCCTGAGAACAGGCAGGACTCCAATGGGAACCCCCACCTCATCCACCCCCACTCGGGCCCCAACTTCCGTCGCCGCGCCCATGGCCTGCTACCTCGGGGTCGCCGTACCGGCACGCCTGGCCGACGAGGGAGCGCGCGTCGCACTGGTACTGCTGGCCCTGGCACGAGAACACAGCACGAGCCTCGGCGGCCTCCTGGTCGCCGCGCTGATGGTGCCCCACGTGATAGCGGCTCCGGTGGCCGGCGCCCTGGCCGACGGGGTCCGCCACCGTAGGCTCTTCCACGGCCTGGCCCTGGCCGTCTACGCCACCGGCCTGATCACGACCGCATGGGCGTTGGGCCGATTCCCGCCCCCTCTGGTCGTACTCATACTCCTCGCGGCGGGCTGCTGCGCGCCCCTGGTCACCGGTGGACTCACCAGCCTGCTCCCCGAGTTGGTCCCCGAACGCACCCTCACCCGAGCCTTCAGCATCGACTCCACCACCTACAACCTGGCGGGCATCGTGGGCCCTGCACTGGCAGCGCTGCTGGCGGCGACGATCGGCCCGGGCAAGGCACTCTTCACGCTCGGCGCGGCAGCACTGACGGGTGCCGCCGCGGTACCCCTGCTGCGCCTACCTGCCCGTCCTCCGACAAAACACCGCCCAACCACCGCACTACGGCCGGCCGCGCTCTTGTCAGGCACCCGGGAAATCCTGACCAACCCACCCCTGCGGTCGGTGACTTGGGCGAGTGGCATCGGCCAGATAGGCATCGGAGCCCTGCCCGTCATCACGGCCCTGCTGGCTACGGAACGCCACGCCGGCTGGGCAGCGGGCGGCCTGATGACGGCCTTCGCCGCCGGCGCGATGACGGGCTCCCTGACCTACGCCGTCAAACCCTGGTCCCGAACCTGTCCCGAACGAGTAGTACTGCTGTGCCTCCCCCTGACGGCACTCCCCCTGGCCCTGGCCGCATGCGTCGCGGGGACGGCCCTGCCCACAGCACTGTTCGCCACGGCAGGCTGGACAACAGGCCCCCTCTTCAGCGCCCTGCTCACCGCCCGCGAACGCTACGCACCACACCCACTCCGCACCCAGATCTTCACCCTCGGCGCCGGCCTGAAGAGCACTGCGGCAGCGACGGGAGCGGCGGGGTTCGGCGCCTTGGGCGGACTGGGAGCGGCACCCCTTCTGGTCCTTGCAGCGACCACGCAGTTGGTGGCGGCCGGCGTTGGCGCCACCATGCTGACGCACTCGCCGAACACCACCCGGCGAACGGCCGAAGAACCTGACGGTGCCGTAGACCACGACGTCCCGTCAGAAGAACGCTCCTCCCCAAGAGCACAAGAGAATTGACGGTCGGCTACCTGGCCGGGAGAGAGGGAGGTACCGAACCTGCTCAGTTGACCTCGGTGAGCTCCAGCGCCTCATGAAGGGGTAGCCCCAGCCGCACCGCGGCGATCCGCCTGACACACACTTCCGCAGGTGTACGCGGCCGGAACCCCGGACCATCGCAGCCGCACGAATGAAAGGTCAGTCCGGACTCCAGCACGGCACCGAGGGCCCTCCAGCCGGCGATGTCCCGCCGACGCGGAACAGCGAGATCTTGCCCGGCATCAATCATGACGGCACCACAACGAGGACAAGGCTGCACCCGTTCGCCCTGCCAGTCACGCTTGAACGACGACCGGCACGCGAGACACACGAAGTGCCGCTTGTAATAGACCATTCCGTAGCGACACATGTGGGCAGCGTAGGAGGCAACTTCTTGCTGGTACCACCCCTTTTGGGAGTTCGATCGAGCAGCCTCCAGAGCGGCCTTCTGAGGGTACGGCTGCGCTGTGCGGGGCCGCCCAAGGTCGTCTGTGAACGCCGTCGTTGATTTCAGCTGGTGACGCCAGGTTGGATGGCCTGATGGAGCGTGTTGAGGCAGAGCTGTTCACTGACGGTGGGAACGATGCCGTGGTCCGTCTGCCGGGCCGCCGTTTCCCCGGTGTGCTGATCCAGGGAGACTCCCTTCGCATCCTTCGGACCGACGCTGCCGAGTTGGCGGAAGCCTGTGAACGCGGCGACCTGGCCGAGGCGAGGGAGTCCGCCGGCCTGCTCCTGGAGAGTCTCGATGCACTGCTGACCCGCTACTCCACGGCATTGGAAGAGCACCAGATCCAGCGCCCGTACTGACACCGTCCCGCCCTGGGCCCAGCAAGGTTCGAAGCACCGCACAGCGATAACTCGCCTACGTATCCTGCCGTGGTGAAGGCTGAACATTGGTCCCTCGTGGTGTCTGTGTTGGCGTTCCTCGCCGCTGCCTGGGCGATGAAATACGCACGGTCACAAGCACGCTCGGCCGAGGGACAGCTTGAAGTTGCCCGACGAGTGCATCGTGAGCAGAACGAGCCCTACGTCATCGTGGACATCCAGCTTCACGAAGCTGGATCCCTGCTGTTGGTGCTCATCATCCAGAACGTGGGTCCCACTCTTGCTCGCAACGTCAGAATCGCTGTGACTCCGAATCTGACGTCGGCCCAAGGGGACGACGTGGGTGAGGTGCTGATGCAGGTGATCGCACGCCCGATCGCGATGATGCCTCCTGGACGGAGGCTGGTGTACTTCTTCGATTCTGCCGTCCGGAGGTTCCAGTCGGACCTTCCGATGTTGTTCGAGTTCACTGTCCTCAGTGACGGCCCCATGGGACCGGTGGAGGAGCTTAGGTACACCGTTGATCTTGAGGTGTTGAGCGAAACCTTGGTTGGGCAGCGGGCCACCAAGCCGCTCGAAGATCGTCTCGACAAGGTGAGCAAAGGGCTGCGAGAGCTTACCGGCTACTACCAACAAGCCAACCAGCAGGCCATCGCCGCGACACGATCCCGTCGGATGGAGGAAGTCAGGCAGCGCAGGGAGGCCGACCGGCAGAACCCTGGTGCTGGATCGGCTGATGGTTCCTCCGAACCCGCTGGCGACGCATAGCCATGCAGATGGATACGGAGCAACGCCAGAGGGGTCCTCACCGATTCGGTGAGGACCCCTCTGAACTGCTCTTCGGCTGTCGGGGTGGCGGGATTTGAACCCACGACCTCTTCGTCCCGAATAATGTGCGGAAAGATCGCTGACCAGGGTCGTTAAGCATATGGGCAGGTCAGAGCCTTGGTGTGCGTTGGTTGGCGTGGGTGCGGCGAATCATCATTTTCTTGATCCACTCCCCGTTCACTCCCCAGGGCGGGCTCCTGGGAAACTGTCGGCACCCGGGTCGAGAGGCGGGCACGCCGCCGGGAGGACCGTGGGTGACAAGGGCCCGGCGGCCGTCCGCTACCGGTTCATGACCGCCGCCGCTTTACTGGTGCGCCTCGGTGTGCTCGCGAATCGCGGCGGCGACGTCGAGCAGAGCGTAGGCGACAGCTGCCAAACCCTCTCCGATGGCGTCGGTCTGGCCCTCCTCACCCGTGTGTTCGGAAGCCCGGTCGGCCCTGCTCTCCGCGTAGTCGCCCCACACGCTCTTGGTCGGCACGCTCACCCCTCCAATGCCGCCAGTCCGTCCGGCCGCCCTTGCACCCTCCCCGCCCGAAGATCTAGCGAACCGCCGAATCCTGGCCAGACGCCAGACCGTTCGCCACGGACACACGGCCCCAGCGTGGCCCTGTTGCCCCGTCCCTGGCAGATTTACAGCGGGCCCATTTCTGGGACCTGCCCCCGCCCCTCCGAGAGTTGGAGAGATTCACTGGGACGGGCCTGCCAGTGCACTTGCCGCTTGGTCGGCCAAGAAGACGGCCAGTCGGGCGCGCAGCGCCTAGTCCAGCATCCCAAGAGCCCCGAAGTCGCATGCGCAGGAGCGCATGGAGTCGAGCGCACGGGCGGCGCCGGAGGCTAGCACCGTACGGGCGGAGTGCACGTGGAGGCATGGACAAGCGCAGCGGAGCCATCCCTCCTCGGCCCGGTCACCACTAACCGAATAATGAGTCGAAGGACGGACCGATGATCTCGGGAACGCAGATGTGCACCCAGCGTTACAGGGCATGCGTCCCTCGGATTCACTGAGCTCTTGCTTACACCCTCGTGCGGACCTGATCAGACATACGCCATGATGGGAAACGGCCCACAGAAATCGAGCACCACCCTTCGAACACACCGGGGCCGCGAGTAGAAGGACACAACATGATCGCAACACCTCAGCAGCAGGAGCTGCTGACCATCTGCGCCCTGCGCGTGAGCAACAAATCCGTCGACTGGAACCTAATCGCTCGGACCTGCCAGTCACCCGAAGCGCTCCAGGTCGTTCTCGGGGGCGACATTCCGGAGGACTCGGCGGTCGCGCGGAAGAACCTCTCCGTCCTACGCGAGGCGCTGCCGCTGATCGACGACGCCCGCGCACGGGTGGCCACGGAGCTGGAGGCTGCCGAGGAGGCCGGCGCCCGCCTCGTGACTGTGCTCGATCCGGACTACCCGGCGAACCTGCGCCTCGTGCCGAATCTGCCACCCTTCCTATTCCACCTCGGCGACCTCGAAGAGAAGGACGCCCGCTCGGCCGCGATCGTCGGCACCCGCAACGCGAGCGAGGACGGGATGCGCCGCGCCGCCCGCATGGCGCGGCTCCTAGTCGACGAGGAGGTGGTGATTTTCAGCGGCCTCGCGAAGGGAATCGACACCGCCGCCCACACGGCGACGCTCGATGCCGGTGGTCGGACCGTCGCCGTGATGGGGACTGGTATCGCTGCGAAGGTCTACCCCGCCCAGAACAAGGGCCTGGCCGCTCGGATCGTCGCCGAGGGCGGAGCGCTCATCTCGCAGTTCTGGCCCGCCTCCGCGCCGGCGACGTGGACCTTCCCTAGGCGCAACGTCGTCACCTCGGGCGCGACCATGGGGTCGATCGTGATCGAGGCGTCCTCGACGTCCGGCGCTAAAATGCAGGCCCGCATCGCCCACGAACACGGTAAGCAGGTCTTCCTGATCAAGTCCCTCGCAACGAGCGAGCCTTGGGCGGCGAAGATGGTTTCGGAGGGCAAGGCAGTCGAAGTCAGCGAGCTCAACGACGTGCTCTCACGCCTGGGCAATGCCAAGCGAGTCCAGCAGGCCGCGCAGCAGCGCCTCCAGCTCGCCCTGGCGGGCATGTGACCCACGAATCAGACCTCCCTAGGCGCCTCGTCTTTCCGCAGTGCCGCCGCTGCGCCTACCGACTCAATGGAACCACTCAGGGGTGTGCGGAGTGCGCCGCTTCGGCGGTGCGTCCGCTTGCCGAGCATCACTGCGAAGTGTGTAGCCAGACCCTGGCGGTGCCCGGTGCGAAGTGCTGGAACAAGATCTGTGGCTGGAGCGTGGACACGCGCTTCTTCACCCGCGTGGACGCCCTCGCTCTGTACGCCACCCCCCTTGAACAGACGATCAAGGAGTACAAGTACGGCCTCAAAAACGGTTCGCAGGGCTGGGGTGTTATTTTCGGCCGACTAATCGTCGGATGGCTCGAAGCCAATGAGGATCTAGTCGCAGACATCGACCTCATCATCGGAAATCCCACCGCAGCCACCCGTGCGCCACTCCAGCACATCGAGCTGATGATGAAGGCGGCGTACGCAGAGGATGGACTGGATCGCTGGCCGATCGCCGAGCCCGACAGCCCTGTCCTGATCAAGACGCGGGAGACCGCGAAGTCGGCCGGCAAGGGGTGGTACGAAAAGATGGAAGCCGCCCGCGAGCACGCCGCGGCGCTCAAACTCCGGCAGAGTGTCGAAGCCAAGCGAGTCCTGCTGGTCGATGACGTCTTCACCACCGGTTCTCAGTTCCACACCGTCGGCAAACTCCTGATCGAGACAGGTAGGGCGAGTGAAGTGCGCGGACTCGTACTGGCTCGCGTTCCTGGCTGACGGCCACTTGTCAGGCCAGGTTCTTCAGAGCTGATCACTTCGGCCGCGATGATGTGCGGAGTGATGACCGGCCAGAATCTTTGAATGTATGCGCAGGTCAGGGCTTCGGTATGCGTTGGTCAACGTTAGTACCGTGCGCAAAGCTATTTCTTGATCCACTCCCTGTTCACTCCCCGGCGCTTGGCCCTGAGGCGCGGTCCGCTAGTAGCTGTTCTCCATCCTGTCCGCGGCTCGTGCGGCAGCCTCTGAGGCGCGTCAACCAGTAGGGGGCGGTGTCCTGGTCATGGTGAAGTCAACTGGCTTGGATGCCTCCGGTTGCCGGGGGCAGAACTCTCGGCATGAGCGAAGGGGACAACGACGAAGCTGACCGACGCGCTCAAGAAGAGCGCATGTTCCAGCACGGCATCCACGTCGACACCATGCTGTTTCAGCGGGGGAACCTGTTCTTGGTGGCCCAATCGTTGATGGCTGTGGCTTACGCAACCGTGCGAGCCGAGGACGCCCGGCACATCATGGCGGGTTTCGGCATCGTTCTCACCCTTTGCTGGGTCTATGTGAGCCACCGTCACTACCGCTACACCATCCTTGTTCTGCGACGACTCGAAGAGCAGCTCCCCGACTACCGTGCGACGCGAGCTGCAACCCGCCTGCCTGGCTTCAATTCAACCCCCGTGATCGTTTACGCAATCCCCGTGCTGTCCGGCGTGATGTGGCTGGCGCTGCTGGCCCTCTAGCCGAGCCACGTCAGCCGCGGGTGCTGACGAAGCACGCGTGGGGTCCCCAGTTCGCGAGGATCGGGGTTCGCGCACCACCGGCACAGCGGGAGGCCGCCGCTGCCGTACTTGTGGGTCGGCCGTCTGCAGTCGGCACAGCCGCCGACCTTGTCACCGGGGCAGGTCAGCGCGGACGGATCGGGTTCCGAGATCGAGGGTGGTGGAGGGGTGGGCATGGGAGATCCTGTTCCGGGCAAAGGGTGCGAGTTGCCCGGGTGGCAGGATAGTCAGCCGCCGGGCACGGGTGTTCGAGCCGCGCCGCCGCGCGTGCCCATGGGGCGGGTCGGCTAAGTCGACGATGCCCAGTGCGCTGTCCGGTCGGCAGATCGGGCAGGCGGGCACCCCGTCGACGGTGAGGAGGCGGCGTGCTTCGTCCTGGCCGACCGGTCGCGGTTGGCGGCCGGTCATGCCGCAGTCGCCGACGTGCACGGCTTGCGGATTGCCGTTGGCGCGGCTGAGTTCGAGGATCCAGTCCGGTGCGGGCGGGCGGGTGTGCTGCCGGCGTTCCTCTTCTGCCTGTCGCTGCCGCAGGTAGGCGGCCTTGCGGTCGATGCGGTCCAGCCACATGGAGTGCCAGATCCGCAGCGTCTGCGGCCGTTCCAGGTCGTCCGGGAGATCCCGTGAGTGATCGAACATGTGTGATCCCAGGTTCCGAGTGCGCCTCCCGCACTCGCGTATTCGATTATATGTTCGATAACGTGGCGGGGGAGGTGAGCGGCGGATGAGTCTGGAGTGGACGGGGCGCGGGCCGGGTTTGGTGATGCATGTGCGCTGCCCGGAGCGGCTGCCGGAAGAGTCCTACCGGCAGGTGTTGGAGCAGACGGGGGAGCTGTCGCCGGTGGTGCAGGCCTTGCCGCCCACCGTGGCGTTGGTCGACCTGCGGGGCGCGCTGCGCTATCACAGTGCGACCGCCGCTCATCTCGGGGAGGTGCTGCGGCTGCGGACGGTTTCCCGGTACGGCATCGACGTGCGTGTCGGGATCGGCCCGACCATCACGGTCGCCGCCACGGCGTCCGCACAGATCCCGCACCCGGGCGGCGTTCTGACGATCGAGGCGGCCGAGGCTGCCGACTGGCTCGCCTTGCTCCCGGTGGAGGACCTGCATGGCATCGGCCCCCGCCACGCTGCCACCCTGAAGCGCTACGGTGTCGACCGCGTCGGCATGCTCGCCGCGCTGCCGCCGGCGACGGTCCAGCGGATACTCGGGGGGAAGGCTGGCCGTACGGTCGTCGACCGGGCCCGCGGCATCGACCCCCGCACCGTCACCCCCCGCTTGCAGCCCGCATCCGCGACCGTCCGGCACCGCTTCCCCCACGACGTCTTGGACGGCGCCCTCGTACGGGCGGCTCTGCTCGGTCTGGTCGTGCAGCTCGGCACCGAGCTGCGCCGCCGCGAGCAGGCCGCCCGCGCCCTCACTTTGACGTTGACGTTCGCCGACGGCGCGAAGTGGGAGAAGACCCGCCGCTTGGTGGAGCCGTCCGGGCACGAGGACGATCTGCGCCTGCTCGCCTACCAGTTGATGGACGCCGCGGGCCTCCAACGCGGCCGGCTGACCGGTCTCGCACTGCGTGGCGAGGACCTGGTCGACGCCGACCAGGTCACCGAACAACTCAGCTTCGACGCCGCCCGGCAGGCACGCCTGGTGGCGGAGTCGACCTCCGACCGGATCCGGGCCAAGTTCGGGCCCGGCGCGATCGGCCCGGCCGCCACGTATCGGCCCGCCTCATGACCCCACGCAGGCGGGCCGCGCGCCCGCTGGTCAGATCCGCTTCAGATCGTGCATCTGGGCGCGGCGGGGGCTGCGCTCTTGAAGATCTACGCCTTGGGCGGCATGTCGTGGCAGGCGTGGATGAGGCCGACCGAGCCGAATGATCTGACGCACCATCAGCCAACATGGATGACACGCCCTCCCGTTATGCGCTGACGGACTCACACATGGCCTGGTCGGATCGCCAACATTTTCGGCTAGCGCGACAGGAGCATGCACGGACCAGAAACGGGGGAGGAAGTTGGCATGGCGGAAAGCACTGAACAGCCTTTCGCTCCGCTCCCGGCTGAGCACCCGGCTCTCGCTGGAGTGCGGAAGTGGCCGACCGTCCGCGTATGGGCTCGTCGACGGCAAGGGGGTCTTGACGTATCGCTGGCCCCGCTAAGAGACGGTCGCGTCGAGCACGCCCTCCTGCCATGCGATGGAGAGACCTTGTTAACGCTGTGCCACATCGGGACCGGCGCCAGTCGCGCAGGTCTGTATGCCGCTCCTTTGCAGTCCTCTCGCAGCACCAAGCTCCTCGTGCTTTGCTCGCGACGGGATCCAGGCGCCGTGCGGGTTCGAGGGTCGGTGACAAATCTCGGAGAGATATTGTTCAGCAAGGCGCGTACAGCAATTCTCAAGATCGCGACTACATACAGGGAGGCCGGCGACACAGATGCTGCGGCTGCCTGGGTAGCGCTGGCTGATAGGGCACTAGAAGTCAAACGAGCCACGCGGCAGGCGAGCAAGGGGCGGAGTGTGCGCGCGGTGTCGGGTGGCCTTCCCTCTCTCGGGAAACGCGCATAATTGCTGCCACCTATGAGGATTCACCGCTTACTCGAAGACCAGTCACCGCTTCGAGATTAGCCGTTTCACGTTCGCGCATAGCCCGGAAGTGCTGCCGAATTAGATGCTTGACCTGCCATAGCTCAAGCGGAAGGTTCTCCGCCACAGAAATGAGCTCCTCGGCTACGCCAGGCTTAGCCAAGTGAAGACTAATGTCCTTCCTCATCCTTCCAGGCTGGTGCTGGAGAGCGACCTGCTGACCGGAGGGGAGGGTCAGGAATCCGATGCGGTCATCTGCAAATATTTCCTCGCACGCCTCACAGAAGCCTTCCAAAGCAGAATTATCTAGGTAAGGCTTGAGGACCTCCAACAGTGAGCGTATACGGAGTTTGATCGATCCATCGTTAATTCCACTCACAAGGTAGGACGGCCACAGTAGTTTACAGCCAAGCAGAGACGCCAGGTTGCTCTGGTTCTGACGGGCCATCTCCAGATGCTTACGCACGCGATGAGGAAGGGGACCTACTTCGTCGCCCCAAAATACGCCCAGCGTCGCCAATGTATTAGTAGCCCTGTAACCGCCAGCCTCCACATTCTTGTCAATCGTCCGTTCGATAAGGCGATGTGATGCAATGTCGGAAGCAGCAACATCTCGCAGAGCTTCACAAAACTCGATGCATTCAAATTCTTCTAGCGGGTCTTCGAGGAGCTCCAGCGCCTGTTTCGTCAGAGCGCGAAGGAAACGCGGAGCTTTTGCTGCCACGTCATCCTGCAATAGGTCAACAGCTAGACTTGAGCCCGGCTTAATGAAGAGGCTGACTTCGCTTTCTGCTTGGATTTCGTCAAGCAGTATGACCAGTCTATCCCTCAGGCCAGGCCGCTCATGAAAGATTTGCCCAGCCGCCAGCAACCACGTGTTTCGCCAATGAGCGGAAGCGGCGATAACGGAAAGCGACTTGCCGATTTCTTCGGAATCCTCCGATATTATCGCTCGCGCCGCCATGAATTCTTGCAAGCTTCGCACATCGAATCCGACACTGTTCTGTTTACGAGGAACGAGCAGGATAAGGCGGCGCATAGCTGCATCAACCATTCGCGTCGCTAGTGTTCTGCCATCGATGTCTTCGAACCCTTCTACCCTTAGGTAATCTTCGATAATTTTTGATAGCTCAATACGCGATAGGGCCGCATCAGATTCACCGTCGCGCTCAGACCGCATCTGCAGAAGCAGCCCGGCACGCTCATGGAGATAGTTGACTGCGTTCCTGTGGTCATCGATGAGCCTGGCGGTTGGGCCGGGCTTGCTAGCCTCCCGGTTGTAGATTGCTTGATAGTAGTCATAAAAAAGGCGATACCGTTGCTGAGGTACACGCTCACGACGTTCAAGCAGGATAGCCATGATCGTCACCTGAAGAGGTGTCGTCATAAGGCGGGCCGTGAGGTCTTCTTCCGCGGCTTCTTCTAGCCGCCGCAATACACGGTCCGCCGTTTCCGGGTCGCCGTTATGACGCAACCGTGCAAGCTGGGATGCGTACGAGACGGCATCTTCGGCAGCCAAGGGCTCAAGCCGCATGTGGACATAGCGTTTGGGCGAGAACTCTTCCCTGTATCCCTGAGGGCGAGAAGTCGCCAAGACCAGTAAATCTGCATCTACTGAAGCCGCCTCCGAGAAGAAGTCGTGTACTCGGTCCATAACGGCATCACGAGCGTGAGTGGAAGCGACCTCGTCTAGGCCATCAAGCACGAGAAGCCATGGCCACGCCTTCAACCACTCACGCAGTTGACTGGGCGTAATATCTGGCGTTCTGCGACTGATCTCTGATGAGAGGTACCGAAGGATGCTGACGACTTCACCACCCGCTATAGCGTCAGCATATTCGCTGAGATTAATGCGAATAGGCCATCGTCTCGCAGCCGGAATGGTCAGGCCAATTCTCTGCATCTGATCAGTAAAGGCAGTAAGAACCTCCACGGTCTCATCATCCATACGATGGATTGCATCTTTTAGGAGTGCGACCCGATAAGCCTGGCACAGGATTTGGCCGACCGTCGATTTTCCTTGCCCTGGACCGCCAATTAGCGCGACATGCTGGGGCCCCTTCCTTGAGCTCGGGCGCAAGACTGTGTCGCCGTGCGAAATGATGTGGCTTACTGTAGCGACACTTGCATGGGTGCCATCGTGTGCCGCGTAGGAAGCTGTTGGATCGATGGCCAGCTCGGCCAAGGGGAGTCGCTGATTGTCGGGCTCACCTGCTTGCCCTAGTTTCACCCATTGATCAGTGGCCAGCTCCTTACTGCTGTGATTCGCCAGGAGTTCGCCGAGATCTCCCGCCGTCCCTTCAAGTAGTTCTCGCAACCGAAAAAGTACGTCACCGGGCGTGGTGAGGGCACTGTAGGTTTGCCGAATGGTCGGAGAGTCGTCCAGATATCGGCATATCTGGTCGAAACTCCACACTCGAATGTCACGAATGGGCAGTTGAAGTTCGGTAACCAATTCTTTCGCGATGCGTTTAAATGAGTCGATCCCACCGATCTCAGGATCTGCCGATAGGGCAACATTCGTTGAAAATAGGAGGTAATCCGGCAAGGCTCCCTCGCGGGTCCTCTTTGATTTGGGATTTGCCCACTGCCGTAGTTCGCTGCGCACTTGGTTAAAGAACCATGACGTGTCCTGTGTCGTGCTGCGCGGCCGCTGTAGGAACTTCGCCTGCAAGACGCCATGTCCGTTCCATGGACCTTCAGCGTTCGGTAGCGGGTAAGCGACCTCGCCGTGAAACTCTGCCTCGCGTCCACCGTCGGGTCCATCGCCGAAAGTCTGGACCGCTGGGCCCAGGATCCGCATCGCAAGGGCTTGCGTAAGGTGTTCGAACTCTCGGCTGCCGAGGCGCGTCAGGTCATGGTCCACGTCAACATCCTGCCGCTCATGCCCGTTCTGTGGAGGTGGTTTGCCCCCACTCGACTGGCTGCTTAGCAGCGCCTAAAGCCGCAGACCACTCTGCCCAAAGGTCACGTCTGACGCCCCGTAGGTCGGTCGTCTGAGGGCTCTGTGTGCCTCACGAGCCGCTGGTGCCGGACAGAAGTCATCGAGCCGGAGCACCGTAGGCCTGACCTGCGCCTCAGCATCTTGGCGTGTCAGGGGTGCAACGCTTCCAAGGCCGCGATCACGACCGCAGGGTCGCCCTCATTAGTGATGTTCGTGCCACCGAGCCTGACCTGCAGCGAAGCTATCGCTGTCGGTCGTTGTTAGTCCTACTCCGACGGCCCGGCGCTCCCTTGGTGAGCTACGAAAAGAGACCCGGACATTCCGTCCGGGTTGCGCTCACTTGGGCCCGGCAAGCTCGTACTGACGTTGGCGCGGCGCCGAGGGCGTCTACTCGCCGCCTAACCGGCTCTGTACCGTGAAACACGCCCCTAACAGCATCAGGAGGCAGCACCCCATGCGTGGTCTTGGAGATCACCTCAGCATCGGCGAACGCATCGCGTTCTACCGGAAGCGTCGCGGCTACACGCAAGAGGTGCTGGCCGGTCTGGTCGGGCGTAGCACTGACTGGCTCGCGAAGGCGGAGAGCGGCCGTCGGAAGCCGCCGCGAATTGACATGCTCGCGGAGCTTGCGCGCATCCTGCGTGTGCCGCTTGGCGACCTACTCGGTCAGACCCTTTTGGTTGAGGACGAGAAGCATCAGGACGACGTGCCGGCAGTACGGGATGCGCTCATGAGCCCCCGGCGGCTCTCGCGCTTGCTCTTCGGTCCAGAGGCAGACGTTCAGCTCCCCACTCCTGCCCCTGTGGCAGTTCGTGTGGAACACGCTTGGAACGACTACCAGGCGGGCCGGCTCGGCAGCGTGATTGCGGCCCTTCCGGCGCTTCTCCAGACGGCACAGGAGCTAGAGGATCGTGCGGGGCGCCGGGGAGAGGACCGTCACGACTGCTGGGCGGTCTCTGCCCGCACGCATCACCTCGCGGCCACGACGCTCGCGAAGGTCGGAGAGTCCGACGTCTCATGGTTGGCCGCCGAGCGGGCGATGCGCGCGGCGGACGAATCCGACGACCCCCTGGTTCTCGCCTCAGCCGCCCGGTCAGGCACGCATGCGCTGCTCGCCAACGGGCGGTACGAGGATGCGATGGAGCTGGGCAACACCACCGCGACGTGGTTGGCCTCTCAGGTAACGGAGCGCGATCCGTCCGCGCTGAGCTTGCTCGGGATGATCCACCTACGTGCAGCCGTTGCGGCGGCTCGACACCAGGACCGCCCGACTGCCACCCGTCTGCTTGACCGTGCCGAGGAACTCGCCGACGATCTCGGTTCGGACGAGAACTACTGGCAGACCGGCTTCGGTCCAACGAACGTGATTCTCCACCGCCTGTCTATCGAGCTTGACCTGGACAACGTGTCGTACGTGGTGGAGAACGGTCAGATCGACGTCGACCACATGCCGCAGGAGCGCAGCGTCTCGCACCGCATTGACTACAGCCGTGCTCTCTCGCTTGCCGGACACGGTGACGAGGCCTTCTCCGAGTTGCGCACCGCCGAACGCACAGCCCCGCAGCTCGTGCGCAACAATCCCAGGGTGCGCGAGACGCTGCGGGACCTGATCAAACAATCGCCCGTGAGCGGCGGCTCTCGTTCGTCCGAGGTGTTCGTGATGGCTCAGCGGTGCAGGGCGGTGCAGTGAGTTCGAGCAAGCGCGGGGTGCTGGGAGTCGTAGGTTCGGCGGCCGGCGGAGTGGAATCACTCCGCACTGGGCTGGTCGAGCCTGCGATGGAACGCGGGTGGCAGGCGGCCGTGACCCTGACGCCGACTGCGGGAGTTTGGCTTCGGATGAGCGGGGAGATCGAGCGACTGGAGAAGTTGACCGGGCTCCCTGTCCGTGACGAACCTCGCCTGCCTGGTGAGGCTCGGCCGCACCCGGCCGTTGACTGCTACGTCGTGGCACCGGCATCAGCCAACATGGTCGCGAAGCTCGCGAGCGGCCTCATGGACAACCAGGCCTTGACGCAGGTGGGCGAGGCTATTGGGACTCTCGGTTTGCCGGTGGTCGTGTTCCCCCGTGTCAATGCAGCCCATGTTCGACACCCGGCGTGGCAGCACCACATCGACGCCTTGCGTCAGGCAGGGGTTCGACTGGTCTGCGGGCCGGACGTGTGGCCGCTGTACGAGCCCCGAGCCGCACCGTCGGGGCGAGAGCTCCCGTGGGCTGCGGTCCTGGATGCCGTGGATGAAGCGACTCGGTGACGACTCGTCAACACCCCTGACCTGCAAGGAAAGAGGACCCGGACAGTCTGTCCGGGTCCTCTGCCGTTCGCGGGCCCATGCTCATTTGCATGCCAGGGATCACTGAGCAAGAGAACGGGCTGGCGGACCTCACCGCTGCTGAACTCGCGCTGATCAAAGCGAGTTTGGGCGAGGCTCGCGCCACGGCCGAAGGTCTGCTGAGGCGCGTTGACGTACTCACCGCGAAGGTGGCGTCTCGCCACTCACGATCTCCTCAAGCCGGTCCATACGCTCAGCAAGAAGTCGGAGAGCGTCATGGATCGAGCTGAGCTCTCCGGCCAGGGCGGCGAAGGCGGGGCTACTGCCGGGCTCGGTACC
Source organism: Streptomyces sp. NPDC001002 (assembly GCF_053599215.1). Taxonomy (NCBI): domain Bacteria; kingdom Bacillati; phylum Actinomycetota; class Actinomycetes; order Kitasatosporales; family Streptomycetaceae; genus Streptomyces; species Streptomyces sp. NPDC001002. Next base: position 92,145 of record NZ_JBSFLV010000006.1, read on the forward strand.
GAGCGGCGCCGCTGGGTCGCGTACGAACGTCCCGCGCCCCTGCTGGGTGAGAACCAAGCCCTCATCACGGAGTTGTCCGTAGGCGCTCTGCACAGTCATGAGCTGCACACCGAGCTTCTTGGCAAGCTGCCGAGCGGCCGGCAGCTGCTTCCCGGGCGAGTAGTCCTCGTTGTTCGGGTCCGCAATCTTCGCGCGGTACTCAGCAGCGATCTCCTTGGCCGTTTGCTTCGGCGCTTCGGGACTCAGATCCATGCCCCCGAGGGTAACTGGACCTAGGTCAATCTCAGATTGTTCGGCGAACTTCCTTGACAGTAAGATTGACCTAGGTCAATCTGAATTCAGGTCGGAACGCGAACCCTGGAAGGGCTTCGCCGACGGCCTAGCAAGTGCTTGACCTGCACTAACCGGTTCGGGATTGCCCGGCAGGAAGGCGGCTTCGGTCGCACGCCGCGGGCCTCGGACTGATCGCCTCTTGAGAACTGAATAGGTGGGCCCCGTCTCCCCGAGTCGAAAAGACGGCCGCGCGGCTATGACCGCGCATCCGACCTTTCCGCAGCTCAACGGCTGCGGCCGGTTGCCTCCCTCGCCCGTCCGGTTCCGCGTACTGCGCGGCACCGTACGGGCGGGGTTGAGGGGAGCCGGAATCAGCTGGTTCTACAACGGCGCGCGGCCCCGGTGTTCGAGCACCGGGGCCGCTGTCTTGGGCCGTTCCTGTCTAAGAGGAGTCCGCCCCATGAAGTACATCGTTGCCGGTCATCAGGCCGTCACTGATTCGGAGTTCGCGGAACTGACGCTGGGCACCCCCGTTGAGCTGTGGTTCGGGGTCGACGGCGAGAGTACCGAGGAGCGCGCGGCCCGCCTGGACGCGGCCCGCGACATCCTCGCCGACCCTGAGTTCCGCAGCCTGCCCGACGACCTGGTCCGCCTGGCCGCGCAGGTTGTCGAGACCCACCCGGACCTGTTCAACGTGGTCCCGCTCGCCCGCCCCGCCCGCCGTTCGGCGCGCAAGGGAGTTGCGGCATGAGCGACGCGCTGACGCTGGACGGCTTGTCCGTAGCTCTGCGGGCGTTACGCCTGCTCGCTGTCGACTTCGGGCATCTGTCGGCGCCGGTGGTGCATGTGACCACCATCTGGCCCGACCGGCTGGCGCTGGAGTTCCACGACGACCTGTCCGGCTTCGAGTCCTGGCGCGAGGCACTGGGCATCGCCCCGGACTCGGTCACCTACGACACCCAGAGCGCCGGCCGCACCCGCGTCCTGCGCACAATGACCGAATACGCTGGCGCCACGCTGGAGTTGGTCGGCTACGGCCACCTCCCCGCCCCCGAGCCCGCCGGAGCTCCCGCCTGATGGCCGCGTGGGGCAAGTGCATCGACCCACACGGCGCCCGGCACGGCATCCCCACCTTCCCCTGGCGCTGCGCCCCTGACGGGCTGGCCACCAGACGGCAGTTACGGGCCCGTGGCCTGCGCCCCGGCGGTCAGCCGGTCGCCGGGCAGGTGCTTAGGCCGCGCTATCGGCGCGGTCCGCTGGTCGCCTACCTCTACCGGCTCGACCAGGCCAAGCCCGTGCGGCCGATGACGCCCGCGAAGCGCCGCGCACTGGAGTGCGCGATGCGCGCCCGCCGGACCTGCCCGCAGTGCCGCACCGACGCCGGCTACGTCATCCCCACCTCGCTCGGGATGTGCATCCCCTGCGCCTACCCCGACGACAACAACCAGGAGTGATCACATGGACTGGAAGGAAGCAAAAGACCTGCTGCGCAGGGCGGTGCCCTGGAGTCTGCCGGCCGGTCTGACCGGCTTGTCTCTGGGTTGGACTGTCTACGCGGTGGGAGAGATCCTCTCCCGTCAGGCCCCCGGCCCACTCGCATACACCGTCGCCGGGATCTATGACGCGGTGTGGCTGTACGCGCTGGCCATGGAGACCGCCCACCGCCGCCAGGGCTCCAAGGCGACACTGCCCACCGCGCTGGGCTGGCTGTTCCTGGTCACCTCGGTCGGTGTGCTGTTCACCCATGGTCTGCTGTTCGCGTCGGCGATCGTCGCGGTCATCGGCGCCGCGGTGCCCGCAGCCGCGAAGGCGACACTGATCATGGCAGTGGAGCGGGAGGCCACCCGGATCTCCCCCGCAGCGCAGGCGCAGATCGACGCGGTGCGCAGCGCGACGCGGGATCAGGTGGCGATCGGCCGCGCGGTCACCCGCGCCAAGGCCGACCGGCAGATGACCGCGGCCGTGTTGGAGCGCGAGGAGCAAAGGGCCCGTGGTCAGGCACAGAAGACGCGCCACAAGGCAGCCGAGAAGCTGAGCAAGGTCACCGAGAACAGCCCGGTGGCCGACGCCGTGCAGGAGATTCCGGCGCTGTTCTTGGACGAGGATCTCGCCCGGGTGTTGGGGCAGTGGTCCGACGGGGGCGTGTCCCTGGCCGTGTCCCCTGTGTCCCCTCAGGTCAGCCCCGTGTCCCCGCCGCCCGCACTGCCCGCGTCACAGGGCGGGGGACACACCCCGCTCGACTGGGCAGCGCTGGTGCAGGTGGCTGCCGTGGCCGGCGTCGACACCCCCGAGCCGGGCCAGCCGCTGACCGGGGACCAACTCACGGTCGTGCTGCGCTGGTTGCGCCACTCGGAGAACCCTCCGCTGTCGTATCGCAAGGCGCTGGCCGCATACCGCGCGGCGGGCTTCTCTGCGAAGGAAGAGCGGGTGCGCAAGGCGTACGCCGCGCTGATCGACGCTGAGGACGCACAGCCGTAAATCCGTCCGACACGACGCAATGAAGGCCAGCCCAGGGCTAGTGGGCTGGCCTTCGTCGCGACTGCCGGAAGCAGTCGACCACACCAGTGAAGCAGACCCGGTGAGCCCCGGCGAGCGGCACCTTCGCAGACCCGGCGCGCAGACCCGGCGAGCCGATCCCAGCACACCATCCCCAACCCCTGCTGACCGGAAGGGAACTTCCCTGGTGAACACCTCCACCCTCACCCGCCGACGCTTCGTGCTGTCGGCGGTCTTCGTCGCGAGTGCGGCCGTATCCGCCGTGATTGGGGTGCGCTTGTCCGGCTACGGCGTGCCCTTCGCGCTGTTGCTGGCCTGCTGCCTGTCCTGCATGGCCACCTTCTCCAGCCTGTTCTTCCGCGTGGCGGATGCCCGGTCGACGACTACCCACCACTGCGCCGCGGCCGGCTGCGACTTCCAGGTACGTCTGACGCACACCGACGCCGCGGAAAGCCGGCATTGGCAGGAGATCGCCGCTGCTCACCCCGACCACATGGCCGACTCGGGGGGTGCGCGGTGAGCACTGGCAACCCGACGGGTGCCGGCGAGCAGCGCGGGCAGGACACGCACTTTTGGGTGCTGTCCGTGGACAAGCCCGGCATGGCCTCTGCCACGCGCACTGGCACCTACACCCCGCCGTCCGGCAGCACTCGGGCGAGCGCCTACCGCGAGATCTACGAGTACGTCACCGAAGGCGACCCGTATCTGCGCGGCGCCACGATCGTGTTCTTCTCGCTGGAACTCAACCAGCTCTGACCAGCCCGTTTCCCCATGCGCAGGGCCCGGACGCCTTGCCGTGCAAAGCGCGCGTCCGGGCCCTGCCTCCCCATAAAGGAGTGCCCCCAGCATGACCGACACCACCACCGAGCCGGTAGCCCCGCCGGCTGCCACCTCGCCCCCGCCGGGACCGTTGCCGCCCGGCGAGCAGGCCACCACCGCGGCCGTGCCCGCGGACCTTACGCACACGCCCGGCGGGATCCCCGTGTTGCCGCTGGCTCTGTCCGGCACGAACAGTGCGGTCGGTGCGGTCGGTGCCGTTGCCCTGGTGGGTGGCGGGCCGATCGCGCTGGCCGTGGCCGCGGGCGGCGCCGCCGTTCTGGGCACCGCCACCGCCATCCGTGCCCGCCGCCGCAACTCCGCCACTGGCAGGGACAGTCGACGTTCCACCGGCTCCAACCGGCAGAGCCGTGCGAGCCGCACCACCCGCTCGCCGTCCTCCCGCACGGGTGGCTCTTCCGGCCTGTTCACCGGCGGGCGCGGACGCGGAATGGGCGCCAAGTCCCGTTCCGGCAAAGGTGCGTTGGTATCGGGCCTGGGCTCCGGCCGTGGCATGTCGGGCCGCCACGGCGGACGTCACGCCTTCCGTCCCAGCACCGCATCGACCGGCACGGGCCGGCACGGTGGCGGTGCTGCGCGTCTTCGGCAGGTGCGCGCGCTGCGTCGCAACAACCGGGCGCAAGCGCCGTCCCGTTCGGCGGCGCGACAGCAGACCACCGCTGCACGTCGGGCTGTTGCCGACGCCCGCCGTGATGCCCGCACCGTAACCCGTGCTGCCAAGTCGGCTGCCTCGTGCGGCCGGTTGGGTCGGGCGGGTGGCTGGGCTGCGAACAAGACGGCATCCGGCACCCGGGCCCTGGTCAACAAGGCCCGCGATCTGCGCGATCGAAACACCGCCGGTCAGGTGGGTACCAAGCGCGATCAGGTCCGTAAGGCGCCCGCTCGCCGTAAGGCGCGCTGGGGGCTGTTGAAGTCCGCGGCCCGTTTCCAGGGCCGGCGCCTGCTCGCCGCGCTCGCGGCCGGCGCGGCCGGCGTGCTGGGCTGCGTGACCACCCCGCTCGGTCGCCGGCTTGGAGCGCGGTGGCTGATGCACCCCGGCAGGCGCCTGTACCAGCGTCTGGTGCAGTCCGCGCGTGAGAAGCGTGCGGCTCGCGACGAGCAGATCCGTGCCACCCGCGCCGCTGACGAAGCCGCCGCGGATGCGGCCGGCACGGGCGAGATTGGCGACCGCGTGCAGCGCCCGACCCACCTTATTCCCGTCATTCCTGGTCAGGAGGCCATTCACGTGTCTGGTTTCAAGTTCGAAGAGGCCGCGGCCGAGATGGAGAACGCGGCCCGCACCTACGAGCCCGACGGCAACATGGAAATCCTCACGATGATCGACAACCTGCCCACCGCGCTGCTGTCGGTCGCCAACACCTTCCGCATCCTGGCCGAACGCTCCGACCAGGAGTTCGCGTTCGAGAAGGGCGTCGCCGACGCCTTCGACGACATCCACCGCACCCTGCTCAACGCGGTCGACTCCGGCGAGACCCTCGTGCCGCTCTTCCGCGACGTCCACGCCGCGGACATCGCCCGCCATGAGGACCCCCGCAACGGCACCGACGCTGAGAAGGGCTGGAACGTCTAGCCATGACTGCCACCGAGGCCACCATGACCAGCAACAACAGGAAGAGCAGTAGGTCGAAGTCGAAGAAGGCTCCGGCTTCCCCCGGTGGTCCGGTGTGGGACTGGGCTGCCGGTCACGGACCCGTGACCGGCGCTCTGTCCGCCACCACCGGCATGTTCGCCGTGGCCACCGCCGGCACCGCCACCGGCATGCCGCCCGGCTGGGCACTCGCGGTAGGTGCGGCGGGCGCGCTCGGGCATGCCGCCGCGGGCATCCGGCTGCGCAACGCCGGCCGCACGATCGCCGCACGGGCCGCGTCGTGGCTGGTCGGGGCGGGCTGGACGACGTGGGCCATGACGCATGGGCCGCTGACCTGGCAGGCGCTCGGTTTCCTCGCTGTGATCGGGGTGGGCATGGGCACCGCCACCCGGTCGACGAACCTGTACGAGGAGGCTCGCGAGGAAGAGGCCGTGGCTGCTGAACAGCGGGCGGTGGCTGCGGAGTTGTCTGCGGAACGCCGCGCCGTCGCAGAGGAGTGGGTGGCGCGGATCGAGCGGATCTGTGGCATTCGGCTGCACGTCTTCGCCGTCGAGAAGTGGGCCGCGGGAACCGGGTTCACCATCGACGCGGAACTGCCCGGCGGCGCCACCTTCGACCTGATCAGCAAGCGGTCCGCAGCGCTGTCCGCGGACGCGCAGTTGCCGCACGGCTGCACCGTCGCCGCCGGACCCGGCATCCACCAGGGCCGCGCCCTGATCGACGTGGCCACGGTCAATGTGCTGATGGATGAGCGGACTTACCCCGCCGACTACACACCGTTGTCGGTGCACTCCGGCATTCCGTGGGGCTACCGCTCCAACGCGGACGAGATCCTCGCCTACCTGCGCGAGCAGTGCGCACTCGTGGTCGGGCCCACCGGATCGGGCAAGACCAACATGGTCCACATCATCCTGGCCGGCTTCGCCCGCGCCACCGACGTGCTGCCCTGGGTGATCGACCTCAACGCCGGTTCGGCAGGCCTGCCCTGGGTCCTGCCCGCCCTCACCCACCAACCCGCCCCCGGCGAGCGCCCGATGCGACCCGGGGTCGACTGGCTGGCCTCCACCTACGAGGAAGCCCTGCTCATGCTGGACACCGCGCTCGCGGTGGCCCGGCATCGCAAGACCGCCTACCAAGATCTGATGCACCGCAACAACACCGACTTGCTGCCCATCAGTCCCGCGATCCCGCAGATCGAGCTCCTGATCGACGAGGGTGCGGAGATCCTGGTCAGCAACGACCGGCGCATGCGCAAACTCGCGGAGAAGATCTTGGAAGTCATCCGCATCGCCCGCTCCATGGGCATCCGCACCGTCCTCACCGCGCTCGGAGCCACCGGATCGGTGCTGGGCAACCTGATGATCCGTCGTGAGGCCAAGGTGCGCGTCGCGCTCACCGGGGGCGAGACGGAAGGCATGGATCTGTCGAAGATGTTCCCCGGCTCCCGCGGTCTGCGAGTGGAGCAAGCCCCCTACAAGGGGGCGGGGTTCATGGGCACTCCGGAGTCGCCGGCCGCGTTGTTCAAGACGTGGCGGATCCTCCCGCACCAGATCCGCGAGATCGTCGCCGCGACGAGCGAGCGGCATCCGGTACTCGACTCCGTATCCGCCGTGGCCGCTGGCGACGCGTACGCGCGCCGCTGGGACACCGGCCGCATCGCCTGGATGGGCCACCCGCACACCCCCGCGCTCGACAACGAGGGTGTGGAGGGTCGACAGGGTCTCAACCTATCCGCGCTGCGCGGCAGTTCGGATTCCGCGCCTGTTGCGGACTCGGGGTTGGAGGTGGATCGGCTCGCGGATGCGTTCAGGCGCGAGATCGACGAGCACTTTGCCACCGCCCCCGAACCGGAGCGTCCACGCCGTGAGCGTCCGGGGCTGAACCTGTCCGCACTGCGAGCTGAGCAGGACAGCCCCGCGCAACAGGCCGCGCTCGCCGCACTGCTCGCCGCCGGGCCGGAGGGCACGGGTGCGTCCGCGATCGCCCGCGCGCTCACGGACACGTATGGGACGACCCGTCAGACGGTGGTCGGCTGGCTGAAAACGTGGGTGGAGGACGGCACTGCCGTCCGCGTCGGGGAGGGCACCAAAGCCCGCTACGTCCACCGGTCCCACGCGTCCGGCACCTGATCACTTGTCGCTTGTCACCCCCGGCCCCCACAGGCCGTCCGCCGTGGCCCAGGCGCCCGAAGACGGCTTGTGACCTGGGAGGCGACAAGCGACAAGACAAGACAAGCGACAAGCCGCACGACAAGGAAGACGACAAGCAACGCGACAAGCACACCACCCCACCGCACGGGCCCGCGCCACCACATGGCGCGGGCCCGCGGCCTACCCCGAGGGAGCAGAAATGAGCCAGCACCTCCCGCCCGGCCAGATAGCCCCGCACATCCCCGCCGACCTCTACCAGCACGCCCAGGCCACCGGACAGCCGGTCGTCATCGTCGTCACCGCCACTACCCCGGCGGGCTTCCCCTGGCAGAAGTTACTGATCCCGTTCGCGATCGCCGGGGCCGCCGCGCTCGGCACGTGGGGGGCGGTCGCCGCGCTGTGCTGGCTGATGGACGTCGCCGCACACACCGCCACCGTCATCGCCGGAGTCGCCGGACCCGTCGGCGCCGGCGGCATCACTCTCAAGCTCTTCGCGAAGAAGTAGCCCAGGAAGGCCAACACCCGTGATGCGACTGCGCATTCAGGTCTCCCACCGGCTTGGCTGGTGGCTGGTCCTGACCGACATCCCCCGCCCTGACTGCCGCGACTGCGAGGGAGACGGCGGTATCGAGTACCCCTACAGCGACGACGACGGTGAGTACGCCGGCAGCGACTGGGAGCCCTGCGGGTGCTGGAACGAGAACCGCCGCTGGCGCCTGCTGCCCCTGCCACGACTTCTCCGCCTGCTACGCCGCCGCAGCCGTGACCCGTGGGCCCCTCACGGCTACAGCAACCAACCGCCCTTCTAACCCTGCGAGATCAGGAGACAAGCATGTCGTTCGGAGAGACCCCCATCACGCTGGTCGGCAACCTGACCGACGACCCCGAGTTGAAGTTCACCGAAGGTGGCGCGGCGCTCGCGAAGTTCACGATCGCCGTCACCCCGCGCTCCTTTGACCGCACCGCGAACACGTGGAAGGACGGCACCACCGCGTTCTACCGCTGCGCGGCCTGGCGGACCCTGGCCGAACACGTCGCCGACAGTCTCAAGAAGGGCTCGCGCGTCGTCGCCTCGGGACGGATGCGCCAGCACGACTGGACCAACGATGAGGGCGAGAAGCGCTCCATGCTCGCCGTCGAAGTCGACGACATAGGCGCGTCTGTCCGGTTCACCACCGTGAGCATCAACGCCAAGCCCGCCGCACAGAGCGGTGCGGGCGGCGATGACCCGTGGGCCAAGACCAGTACCGGAGCCGCCGCAGACGCCGAGCCCCCGTTCTAGCTGTGCCAAGGGCGACCCCCCTCATCTCGCCAAAGATCACGGGGTCGCCCTTGTCAGCCAGTCACCCATCAAGGAACTGGAGAGCACCCAGCATGGCTCAACCCGTTACTGTCCGGCGAGTAGAACTCCCTCAGCGGGGTGATCTACGCCGGGAGGCTGGCCGCCGGCAGGTTCGGGCGGTGCATGTCCCAGTGCTTGGCCAGCCATTTCACGTGGTCGGCCGTCACGGGCACGGCGAGCGGGGCGCCGTCGAGTTTGGCGTAGTCCGGGTAGGCCTTGAGCGCGTCGTCCAGGTGCAGTGTCCGGGCCTGGGGGTGGACGGCGATCAGTCCGAGGTCGAAGAGGCGGTGCAGGTCGCGGCGCAGCAGCAGGCCGCCGCCCTTGTGGTGCTTGCCGTTGGCCGCGTAGCTGTACAAGTGGGCGGCCTCCAACGCCTGTACGGGGGCTGGTCCGGTGAAGGCGCACACCTCACCGAACACCTCCAGCAGGTGGTTGCGGAAGGCCGGTTGCCCCTTGCGGACCCGGATGGTGGCCGTGCCGTGCCCTTCGGCGATCATCCGCTGGGTGGTGTCGATGACCCGCAGCGGCAGCGGTACGCCACCGTGGGTCAAGGCGTGGTGGAAGTCGTCGAAGCGCAGCTCGCGCAGTGAGTTCTGCGAGGCCGGCTTAACGCACAGGGCGCGCAACTGCGGTGCGCTCAGGGTGCCGCGCGCGTCGATCCAGCCGGCCTCGTGCCGGCTGCGGTAGGTGGTGACCTGCTTGGTCTTCCAGCCGGCCTTGTCGTTCTCGTGCTTGCACTCCTGGTTCCAGCACACGAACCGGGGCAGCTTCTGCTTGCGTTCGGCCACATCCGCCTTGCCGCACTTGAGGCAGTACGGGGTCTCCTTCTCGTCCTGGCCGACCTCGATGTCCTCGATCACCGACAGGCCCAGCAGCTCGGTGGCGTCCCACAGCGCGATCACGTCACCGACGTTCAACGTCGCGTGGTTGGGGACCGTGCTGTCCCAGCTGTAGTGGGTGGCCGGGTTGTCGTCGTAGCCCTCGCTGATCCGCTTGCTGCCGTCCTTGGCCAGCACCAACCACGCCGTCATGACGCCCTCCCGTAGAACACACCGAACCACACTCCAGCGCGCGGGCACGTTCCCGCGCGAGCGCCTGTGATCCAACGTAGCGGGACCCACTGACAACGCCCCACGCGATTTTCCCGGCCCCGCCCTCCATACAGCGGGGCCGCCTCACGCTCCCCGCCCGCGCGCTCCGCGTAGGGCCGGGGGTTTTCGCGGGCGGTCGCCCCTCACCACAAGACGGCGACCGCCCTTTTCTCCACCCGCCAACGGGACTGACCTGATGGAGGTCTCCAGCATGACCCACCCCATCCCCCTACGCCCAGCCGGACCCGCTCGCCGGCCTCGGTTGCTGGACCTGTACTGCCACCGCGGCGGCATGGCCATGGGCTTCCACCAAGCCGGCTTCGACGTCGTCGGCGTCGACCAGGACGCCACCTGTGCCGAGGAATACCCGTTCACGTTCGTCCACGGCGACGCCATCGACTACCTGCTCGCCCACGGCCACGAGTACGACCTGATCCACGCCTCCCCGCCCTGTCAGGCCGACTCCCCGCTCAACGCCTACAACAAGAAGACCTATCCCCGCCTGATCGGCCCCACCCGCATCGCCCTCCACGCCGTCGGCACGCCGTACGTGATGGAGAACGTGCCCGCCGCCGGCTGGCAGATGCGCCAGCCCGTCACCCTGTGCGGGCCCATGTTCGACCTGCCCCTGTACCGCCACCGCCTCTTCGAGACCTCGTTCCCGCTCACCGCGCCCGCCCATCCCGCGCACGTGGCACGGTGCGCCCGCAATGGCTACCTGCCCACCCCCGAACGACCGTTCATGACCATCACCGGCGGCCGGCACTCCAAGGCTTGGCAGCGCGCCGCTGCCGACGCCATGGGCACCCCGTGGATCACCACCATCAGGGGCGTGTGCGAAGCCATCCCACCCGCCTACGCCCACTGGATCGGCAGTCAGTTCCGCACCCTCGAAGTAAGGAGGGCGGCATGAGCGAGCCCTCGCCCGTCTCGCTGGAGACTCTGCATCTGCTGGCCGCCGCCCTGCTATCGGCGGAACGCGGTTGGCCCGTCATCCCTCTGGTCCCGAACACGAAGCGTCCTGCCGGACACCCCGAACGGGACTGCCCGCGCACCGGCCGCTGCACCGACGGGCACCGCACCCCGGAGCAACGCGCCACCACCGAACCCGAGTTGATCCGTGCCGCGTGGGCGAACCGGCCCTACAACGTGGGGATCGCGACCGGACCGGCCGGCCTGCTCGTCATCGATCTGGACGTACCCAAACCGGAAGAGCCAGAAGGAGCGCCTGACGGCGCCACTTCCTTCAAGGCGCTCTGCGAGCGCGCCGGACAGCCCTGTCCGTACACCTACCAGGTGCGGACCCCCAGCGGAGGACGCCACCTGTACTTCAAAGTGCCGTCCAACGTGACGTTGAAGTGCAGCGTCAAACGGCTCGCCCCGCACATCGACACCCGGGCCTGGGGTGGCTACGTCGTCGCCGCCAACAGCACCACCGACCAGGGCACCTACGAGGTAGCCGAGGCTGCCCCGGTCACGACGCTGCCCGCGTGGCTCGCCACCCTGCTCACCGAGCCTGCCAAGCCGGCGGTTGTGCCCGCGCTCGCTCCAGTGCGAGACGGCACCAAAGCCGCCCGCACCGCCCTGGAGCAAGAGTGCGCCGTCATCCGGGCCACCTCCGAGGGCGGGCCGAACGGCCGCAACGCCACGCTGTACCGCAGCGCGTGCAAGGTGGCCCGGTTCGTGGCTTGGGGACACATCCCCCGCCACACGGTCGAAGAGGCAATCCAGGCGGCGGGGGAGTCCACGGGACTGCCGGCTGCCGAGTGCCGCACGACGATCCGCAGCGCCATGGAGTGGATCCTCGCCAACGTCACACTGCGGGAGGCCGCATGACCCCCGCGACCACCCGCTCCCCCCGCCTGGATTGCCTCATCCCCGCCCCGGACCGGCCGCGGCACGCCCCGCCCGCCCGCGATGGGCGGGGTGTGGGCGCCCGAAAGAAGTCCGCCCGCCAGGGCGTCCTTTCAGCCCTTCCCCCGGCCTGCCGCACCTCGCGCTCGACACGTAACTCCGAAGGGAGGAACGCCGCATGAACCCCACCATCGACGGGGCCGCGCTGCTGGATGAGGTGGAAGCCTTCCACCGCCGCTTCAACGTCTTCCCCACGGAACACGCCTACGTGGCCGTTGCGTTGTGGGACGCGCACGCGCACCTGATGGACGCGCTGGACGGCACCGCCCGCATCGCCTTCCTCAGCCCCGAACCCGGATCCGGGAAGTCACGGGCGCTGGAGATCATCGAGACCCTCACGCCGCGCGCGGCCACCACCGTCAACGCTTCCGCGAACGCACTGTTCCGGCTCGTCTCCGCGGATGAGGGCACGCCCACACTCCTCTTCGACGAGATCGACACCGTGTTCGGGCCCAAAGCGGGCGGGAACGAAGAGGTCCGCGGGTTCCTCAACTCCGGCTACCGGCGTGGCGCAACGTCCCTGCGCTGCGTTGGTGAAGGTTCTGACCAGAAGGCAGCGTTCCTCCCGTCGTTCTGCGCGGTCGCCATGGCCGGCCTTGGTTCACTGCCCACCACGATCCTGACCAGGTCGGTCATCATCCGCATGCGCAAGAAGGCGCCCAACGAGAAGTGCGAGCCCTACCGGCGGCGCATCCACGAGAAGCAGGGCCACGTCCTGCGGGACCGGCTCGCGGACTGGACTGCCCCCCTGCACGACCAGATCGCCGCGGCATGGCCGGACATGCCGGAAGGCGTCACGGACCGGCCGGCGGACGTGTGGGAACCCCTGCTCGCGGTCGCCGACGCGGCCGGCGGGAACTGGCCCGAACGCGCTCGCGCCGCCTGCATCGCGCTCATCAAGGCAGCGTCCGAAGGGGATCAGGCATCCCTGGGGGTGCGCCTGCTGACCGACCTGCGTGACAAGGTGTTCTGCGGAGTGGACCGCATGCCCACCGCGGCCATCCTGGAAGTCCTCCTCAACCTGGATGACGCCCCCTGGTCCGACATGAGCGAGGACGGACAGAACATCAAGCCGCTCACCGCACGCGCCCTCTCGAAACTCCTGAACCAGTACGTGCGCCCCGACAACAGCCCCATCAAGCCCCGCGGCATCCGGGTCGGTGCGTCGACCCCGAAGGGCTACTACGCGGAAGACCTCAGCGACGCCTGGAACCGGTACTGCCCCCCGGACCCCCAGAAGTCCGCAACGTCCGCCACATCCGCAACACCGCAGGTCAACGGGGGTGAATCTGTGGCGGAAGGCCTTTTCGAGAGCCGCCACATGTTCGCGGAAACCGACACACGCACCCTCCGCAGCGTCGGCTGACGCTGCCCGTCCTCGGTCCCGTCGCGTGCTTCGCGTGGCGGGACCTATCCGCAACACAAACGGCATCCGCCACAGATTCAAGCCGCTGACCAGCAATGTTGCGGCGTGGCGGATGTTGCGGATTCCCCAGAAGGCAGAGAGGAGCCACGAAGGTGGCGAAGGAGAGAAGCCTTCCCCTGAGCTATTCGGCTGCGGACGTAGCGGCATCGCTGGGGTGCTCGGAGTGGTGGGTTAAGGAGCAAGTCCGCAGGCGCCGCATCCCGTTCATGAGGAGCGGTGGAGGCTACCGCTTCACCGGAGATCACGTTCGGGAGATCTTCCACATCCTTGAGGAGCGGCCCAGCGCGGCGACTCCCGCCGATCGCGATACCAAACCCCAGAAGCGGGCCACGACGCAGCCGATCGGTCCAGTAGTGAGCCTTCGTGCACGCAGTCCACGTCGCGCACGGAACGCCGCTTGATAGATGAACCAACCACGAGGGGCGGTCGCCAGCCATGGCGCCCGCCCCTCGCTTTGCCGCGAAAGGGAACCATGGGCTACGGAGAGAAACGCTCCGACTACTACCGAGGCCGGTACTGGATCGCACCCGGTGTGCTCCGCACCGTGGTGGACGCCAACGGTGCCACGATCCGATTTGCCACCAAGCGCGATGCTGCAAAGGCAGCGAACGACGCGGAGGCCAAGGTCAGAGAGGTCGGCTACCGCGACCCGAACGCCGGCAAAGAAACCTTCGGGGAGTATGTGAACCGCTGGTACGCGGCCCAGGATTTGGCCGCATCCACCATGCAGAACTACAAACGGCACATCGAGGAGCACCTCCTCCCCGCCTTTGCGGACAAGGCCATCGCAGACATTCAACCCACGGACGTTGCCACTTGGGAGAAACGCGAACGCGCTGTTCCCTACGCTGCGTCCAGTGTGAAGACCTGGCACGGCACGCTGCACCTCATCCTGGCCGATGCCGTGGATGAGGGACTTCGCGATTCCAATCCGGCGACCAAGCGGCGCGGCCGGGGCAAGCGTGCCGGCCGCTCTCGGAACCGCGGCCCTGAGAAGGTGGTGACCGACGCTCTCGGAATCCTGCTGACAGCCGAGCGTGCTGCGCTGTTGTCTGGTCGTGATGACGAATTCGTGGCCGTGGTTTTGAAGGGCTACACCGGCATGCGCTGGGGTGAAATCGTTGGCCTAGAGCGCCAGTTCGTCCGCTCCGCCTCGGTTCGGGTGGAGTGGCAGCTCTACGAACTCGACTCGGGGGAGTTCGAGCGCTGCCCGCCTAAGGACGACTCCTACCGGACCATCGACACGCCACAGTGGCTCTCCGGCTTGGTCGCAAGCCATATCGCCAGGACCGAGTCGGTAGCGTGCGCATGCCACGAGTACGACTACGTTTTCTGTGGTCACGGCCCCGCCAACGGCGCTGCCCGGCAAGTCGGCGCAAAGCTGATCGACGTTGCCCGCCGTGCGGAGGTCTCCGCGGCGACAGTCTCGAACGTGCTCAACAGGCCGGACACGGTCGCGGAGCAGACGCGGATCAGAGTGGAAACAGCCATTGCGGAACTCGGCTACGTCCGTACAGGCCAGTCGGGAGAGACAGCAGCGCACTGGCGCCGAACCGGTTTCGCGACCTGGCTGTTCCATCCGGCCACAACGGGGTGGTACCCGAAGAAAGCCCCGCAGGAAGCGCGCCCCGTACCCGTGATGGCGCACCCTTGGCCGGGGGTGCCGGCGCGAGGTCGGAATGCGTCAGGGCGCGCCGATGCTTGCTGGCTGCCGATCGCACGGGGTCTCACTCCGCACGGGCTCAGGCACTCCCACAAGACCGTCATGGAGGAACTCGGGACCCCGCCCAAACTCATGGACCAACGGATGGGACATGAGGATGGCTCGGTGCAAGCCCGCTACTCACACATCACGGCACGGATGAGGAACCGACTCATGGACGAACTGACCGAGCAGTGGGAGAAGGCATTGGCGGCACGTTTTGCTATGCACCCGCAGTCACCGGTGCGCGCGCTCGATGCGTTGCTGAGGGCGAGTCGGGAGTGACATTGGGGAGTCGATTTCCTTGATCCTCTCCCCGGCTACTCCCCAGGGACCCTGAGGAACGAGTCAGGGGCGGTTCCCCTTTAAGGGAAACCGGCCCTGACCTGGTGCAGGCAGAACTCTCCCAGTGGCGCATATCAACTCCGGTAGCCCAGGCAAGGGCGGCATGGGCGTGGTCACCCACGAGTGCTGCCTGTCATCATCGGTCGGCCTCGTACGGCCCAGGACGCTCAGGCACCGGTCAGAGCCGACGGAGTGGATGCCGATGTCCTCGGCACGGCGCTGCCGTGGAGCACGGGCCTCGCGTGAGCGGTGCTTAGCACCCACAGGCCGTTGGGGTTTACGCAGAGTGAACGAGTGGGTACGGCATCAGCGTCAGTGCGACGTTGATCCAGGGGGCGGCATGCGGGTTTCGGAGTACTACAACCTCAATCGAGGACAAGGGACGCTTGATTTCGTCGATGTGGACACAGTTAAGGACGTCCCTGTCTACATCGACCCGAGCACAATTCGCCACCTATCTGATGACTGGGGGAAAGAGTGTATCCAGATGCTGACGACGTTTTTCGATAGCGTCCTCGATGCGGTGCGCCTCGGAGATAGAGCACGAGCTGACTACCTCCTCGGAAATCTTGGCGAGCCGAACGAAACCCACCTCGGCATCTCAAAAGGAAAGAGTGCCGGGAGGGGTTTTGGCAAGTGGATGCGGCAAGAGTTCGCTTCCAAGTTGGCCAAAAGTCAGGCCGCTAAGTCAGGATTGATTGAGGATTTGGAGGACACCGCCTTCTTTATCGATAAAGTTGACAAGGATATCGTTTCGGACATCACGACAAACATTATTCGCGGTCCGCTGATTGCATATACGCGGCAAATGGCAACCGTCTTTGGTATCCCGCTTGAGAAGGGTGTCGATAGCGGGCCGGTCTGGAATGCGCATGCCTTGAAATGGGAGAATGGGCTCACTGAGCTACCTATCGCAGACGGGGAAAAGCTGCTCCTCGTCCCGAAGGCAATCGTCCGTCGAGACCTCCATTTGTCGCGATCGGAGTACTACCGAAACCACCTGGTGCCAACACTACAGTCTGAAGAGGAGGCCGATCCTCGCAGCAAGTTGGTCAATGTCTTGAAGAGCGGGAAGAGAAAGGTTTACAAAAAGGATGTGGAGGAGAAGTACGGCTCCACTAAGCCGGATGTGACGCGAGAAACACTCCAGCGTCCAACGGTCTACCACAACTACAAGGAAATCAAGGCTCAGGTCGCTCCTGACGTAATTTCGCACTCTGAATTGAGTGAGGCGAACAGCACCCCTCCGCCCGACTATCAGGCTCTCCTCCAAGCCGTACTGAACACTCGTACCGGAAACGCAGAAGCAAACAACTATCACGCCCGCGTCGAGGCCTTGCTAACGGCCTTGTTCTACCCTTCACTCATCATGCCGGAAATGGAGCATGAAATCCATGAGGGCCGAAAAAGGATTGACATCACCTACACCAACAACGCGAAGGATGGATTCTTCGCATTCTTGATTCGTCACAAAATTCCGGCGCAGTATATTTTTGTGGAGTGCAAGAACTACGGTCGCGAAGTGGCAAACCCTGAGCTCGATCAGATTTCGTCTCGCTTCTCTCCCTTGCGAGGGAAATTCGGCATTCTCGCCTGTCGGTCCTTTAAGGGCAAGGATCGATTTCTCAGCCGGTGTCGCGATACAGCCCTCGACCATCGCGGGTTCGTCGTTGCTCTGGATGACGATGACATGGCGAAGTTGGTTGATGATGTGACGGCTGCCATCAACTGGGTGCCCCCATTTCCGCCGCCTGGCCAGCCGGCCGTCCCGCCGCGGGTAGATGACTATCCGCTTCTGCATGAGCGCTACAAGCGCCTCGTTAGCTGATTAGGCTGTCGGCCTGGCCTGAGGCGCTCCCCGGTCAACCTGCGAGCGGTCGGTGGAGTCGCAGGGGGCGACCACCACCCAAGCGATCTATAAGAACCGTCGTGGCAGCGATGTCACCACAGGTGCACACCCGACCGCCTCCACGCGATGAGCAGTGAGAAGGGCCTCTGACCTGGATGGTTGGTCAGGGGCCCGTTGTCGTGCGCTCGGCTCTGTGGCTGCCCGGTTTTCGTAATGTCGTACCATTCGATCAGGCGCGCGACCTGGTCGCCAGGGCCGCGTCTGCTCGGGCTTGCCTGGGGTGACGGCAGGCGGGATGGGAGCTCCCTGCGCACGCAACACTCGGCCGGCACCCGCGAACGGCACCCTGTCCATCTCGGAGCCTGAGCACTCCCGCCGGAAGCTGCCTTGACTGCTGCCGCGCACTTCGTTGATCGACTCATGGCCTATGGCCCTATCCACATGTGGGCGCGTCGGCGCAGCCCAGCCGAGGCTTGATCCACTCCCCAATTACTCCCCAGGGGCCCTGAGGAACGAGTCAGGGCCGGTTCCCGTGAAACGGAAACCGGCCCTGACCTGGTGTCACAACTGTCGGGGTGGCGGGATTTGAACCCACGACCTCTTCGTCCCGAACGAAGCGCGCTGCCAAGCTGCGCTACACCCCGATGTCGCTGCTGTACTGCTGGTCGCGGCGACGTCGTTTACTTTAGCCCACCGGTGGCCCGAGACGAAATCCGGTTTTCGCGCGGTGACGGATGAGGTTCGGGCGGGCGTGGTCCAGGGCGACCAGCAGGATCGCGAGGGCGTAGAAGGCGAGGCCGAGGAGGAGGGCGTTGCCCAGGACGCTCTTGTAGCCGTGGAGGTCGACGTCCAGGAACGGGTAGAGGTAGCGCCCCCGCGTGCCCGGGACGATCAGTTCACCGCGACCGAGTGAGAAGGCCAGGTACGCGAAGGGGTACAGCAGCCATGCCGCCGCTTGGCGGAGGTGGAGGCGGCCGGGGGCGGTCAGCAGCAGCCAGTCCAGGACCGCCGCTATCGGCGTCACCGTGTGCAGGACCTGGTTGGTGATCGTCTGCCAGCCGGTCAGGGAGCCGCTCGTCACCGAGAACGGGGTCGCCGCGTCCGCCAGGAGCAGGTGGTAGACGAGGCCGGTGATGGCTACGTAGAGGAGGGTCGCGCCGGTCAGGGCCGAGGGGAGGGGGCGGCGGGCCGACCAGGCTCGGCGGGCCGAGAGGACCAGGACCAGGGCGAGAAGGATGTTGCTCTGGATCGCGAAGTGGCTCAGTACGCGGACCGGACTGCCGAGCAGCAGGTCCACGGTCACCGCCCCGGCCGCGAGCAGGGCGACCAGGAGTCGGTAGACGGCGGTGAGTGGGCGGCGTACCGGAGTCACCACCGCGGTGGCGGGGACGGGGGAGGGGAGCAGCGCGGGTACACCCGGGATCGCGGGGAGGTTCGGGATGTCCCTGGGTATCGGGGCGGTCATGCCCTCACGCTAAGCAGGCGGGACGAAAGGGGCGATACGGGCGGGCTGTGTGGGTTACTCCGGTCGGCGCCGTGGTCGTAGCCGCCGTGGCAGGGGGCGCGCCCGTCATCGGCGTACACGCCCTGCCATCCCTGCGCCCGCCCCTGCGGACCCCTGTCGTAGCCCGCCCCTGCGGACCCCTGTCGTAGCCCGCCCCCGCGGACCCCGGTCGTACTACCTCCGCCTAGCCCCCTAGCCCCTAGCCCCCTCGAAGCCCCGCCTCCTTTACTTACCTTCGCCCCCGAACCCCCCGCCCCTCGTCCCGCCCCACCAACGTCAGCAACGTCACCTCCGGCGGGCACGCGAACCGGACCGGCGTATAGCGGTTCGTCCCGCAGCCCGCCGAGACATGCAGGTACGACGTACGCCCCTCCGCCCGATGCGTCGACAGGCCCTTCACCCGGTCCGCGTCCAAGTCGCAGTTGGTGACTAGGGCGCCGTAGAAGGGGATGCAGAGCTGGCCGCCGTGGGTGTGGCCGGCGAGGATCAGGGGGTAGTCGTCGGCGGTGAAGGAGTCCAGTACGCGGAGATACGGCGCGTGGACGACGCCCATCGAGAAGTCCGCCGTACCGGACGGGCCGCCGGCCACCTCGGCGTAGCGGTCGCGCTTGATGTGCGGGTCGTCCAGGCCGGTTAGCTCGACGGACACGCCCTCGACCTTCAACTGCCCACGCGTGTTGGTCAGGTTCTGCCAGCCCGCCGCGTCGAAGCCGTCCCGCAGGTCCTCCCACGGGTTGTGGATCGCTTGCACGGCCGGTGCGTTGCCGTTGAGACCGTGCCGGCCGTTGGCCTTCTCCAGCAAGTAGCGGGCGGGGTTGCGGAGTTTGGGGCCGTAGTAGTCGTTGGAGCCGAAGACGTACGCGCCCGGGAACTCCATCAGCGGGCCCAGCGCGTCCAGGACCTCGGGGATGCCCTCCGGGTCGGACAGGTTGTCGCCCGTGTTGATCACGAAGTCGGGGCGCAGGCCGGCCAGTGAGCGCAGCCAGCGCTGTTTCTTGCGCTGGCCGCCGACCATGTGGATGTCGGAGACCTGCAGCACGCGCAGCGGGCGCATCCCGGAGGGCAGGACGGGGACCGTCACCCGTCGCAGTCGGTAGGAACGGGCCTCGAAGCCCGCCGCGTAGGCCACTCCGGCGGCGCCGGCCGCCACGATTCCCAGGGGTACTCCGTAACGTGCGCGCATACCACCATCGTGTCAGACCGTACGGACATCGCGTGCCCGCGGTCCCCCGACTCCGTGCCCCGGTGACTCCACGATCCGGCGGCTCCTCGACTCCGGCGATTCCGCTCAAGTCCGTGGGCCCGCCTGCCTTTTGAGCCCGCGTACCCCACCGCCCCGCCAAATCGACAGGCGTTCAGCTCCCCGTACCTGCGACAATCGACCGCATGACCACGTCGCTCAAGTCGAAGCTGCAGGAAGACCTCACCGCCGCCGTCAGGGAGCGAGACGAGCTGCGCTCCTCGACGCTCCGGCTGACGCTCGCCGCGATCACCAAGGAGGAGGTCGCGGGCAAGACGAAGCGCGAGCTCTCCGACGACGAGGTGCAGAAGGTGATCGCCAAGGAGGCGAAGAAGCGCCGTGAGGCGGCCGACGCCTTCGCGCAGGGCGGTCGGGCCGAGAGCGCCGAGCGGGAGAAGGCGGAGGGCGTGGTGCTCGCCGAGTACCTGCCCAAGCAGCTCGGCGACGAGGAGCTGGAGCAGATCGTCGCGCAGGCCGTCCAGGAGGCGAAGGCGGCCGGGGCCGAGGGGCCGCGGGCCATGGGTGCCGTCATGAAGATCGTGAACCCGAAGGTGGCCGGCCTGGCCGAGGGCGGCCGCGTCGCCGCGGCGGTCAAGAAGCTGCTCGCCGGCTGAGCGGCTCGCGCCTGTACGGCTACGCACCCGCCGTACGACGAACGGCTCCTCGCCTCCCTACGGAGGTGAGGAGCCGTTCGTCATGTGGATCAAGAACCTCGACGGACCGCGGCCCGGCGCTTCAGGACCTGTCAGGCCAGGACCGGCCCGGCGCTTCAGGACCTGTCCGCCCAGGACCGGCCCGGCGCTTCAGGACCCGTCAGGCGCTAACCGCGCCCCCCGTTCCCGTTCCCGTTGTTCCCCCCGTCCTGTCCCTGGATGAAGCCCTCAGGGATGGAGAAGGTCGGGTCGGGGGTGGTGCCCCCGTCGGTTCCGCCGTCGTTGCCGCCGACCGTCAGGCCGCCGATGAGGCCGCCGTTGTCGTTGCCCTGGTTGTCGCCGTTGTCACCGTCGTCGTTCCCGTCGCCCTTGTCCTTGGGCTTGTCCGGCGGGATGTAGGCGAGGCTGAGGTTCTCCACCGGCTTGCCCTCCAGCGCGCCGTTCATCATGTCGCGCCAGATCGGACCGGGCACCTCACCGCCGTACACCTTGGCGTGCGAGACACCGCCGATGGTGATGTTGGTCATGCGCCGGTCGTGGGCCGGGTCGCCGACCCAGACCGCGGCCGCCATGTTCGGGGTGTAGCCGACGAACCAGGCCGCGTAGCGGTTGTCCGTCGTACCGGTCTTGCCGGCGCTCTGCCGGCTGCTGAGGCCAGCCTCGGAACCCGTACCGTCCTCGACCACGCCCTTCAGGAGCGTGCTGACGGTGTCCGCCGTGGTCTCCGACATCGCCCGCGAGCAGGTCGACTTGGGCACCTGGAGCGACTTCTTCTGGTTGCCGACGGTCTGCGTGATCGACTCGATGGCGACCGGCGTGCAGTACATGCCGCGCGCGGCGAAGGTCGCGTACGCGTTCGCCATCGTCAGCGGCGACATCTCCTGGGTGCCGAGCGCGATGGACGGGGCCTGGACGATCTTGTCGCCGTCCGCCCGGTTCACGCCCATCTTCTTGGCCATGTCGACGACCGGGCAGATGCCGATGTCGCTGATCAGCTGGACGTAGTAGGTGTTGACCGACTTCGCGGTCGCCACCCGCATCGAGTACGGGCCGTGCTCCGACTCGTCCTCGTTGGTCAGCTTGGCCGGGTTGTTCGGGTCCGTGCGCCAGGTCTTGTCGTCACAGATCGACACCGGGCTCGGGTAGTTCATCTCGTACGGCGACGAGAACTGCTGGTTCGACGGCGTGCCGCCCTCCAGCGCGGCGGCGGCCACGATCGGCTTGAACGTCGAACCGGGCTGGTAGCCGGCGCCACCGCCCATGTCCTGGTCCACCGAGAGGTTGATCGTGGTCTGGTGGGCCTTGGTGTCGATGCCGTACGGCCGTGACTGGCCCATCGCCAGGATCTTGCCGGTGCCGGGCTGGACGATGGTGGCGGCGGTCGCCACCTCGTCGCTCTGGTAGACGTGCTCCTTGATGGACGCCTGGGCCGCTTCCTGCGACTGCGGGTCCAGCGTCGTACGGATCGTCAGACCGCCCTGGTTCCAGATCTTCGCGCGGGCCGCGCTGGTCTTGCCGAAGACCGGGTCGTTGAGGAAGACCTCGCGCACGTAGTCGCAGAAGAAGCCGGCGCCCTTCACGGCGGTGATGCAGCCGTTCTTGGGCTTGCTGACCTTCAGGCCCAGCGGGGCCTTCATGGCCTTGTCGGCCTCCGCCTTGGAGACGTCGCCGACCTCGGCCATGCGCGCGAGCACGGTGTTGCGGCGCTTGGTGGCCTCGGCCTCGTCGTTCACCGGGTCGTAGCGGGTCGGCGACTGCACGATGCCGGCCAGCAGCGCCGACTCCTGGAGGTTCAGGTCCTTGGCGTGCTTGGAGTAGTAGCGCTGGGCGGCGGCCTCGACGCCGTAGGCCTGCTCGCCGAAGAACGTGATGTTCAGGTAGTTCTCGAGGATCTTCTTCTTGCCCAGCTCCTCCTCGACCTGGATCGCGTACTTCAGCTCCTTGATCTTGCGGCCGAGGGTCTGCTGGGTGGCCTGCGCGACCTTCGTCGGGTCGTCGCCGGCCTCCTCCACGAAGACGTTCTTCACGTACTGCTGGGTGAGCGTGGAGGCGCCCTCGGCGACCCCGCTGCTCTGCACGTTCTTGTTGAGGGCGCGCAGCACGCCCTTCAGGTCGACGGCCCCGTGCTGGTAGAAGCGCGAGTCCTCGATCGCGACGATCGCCTTCTGCATGTACGGCGAGACGCTCTTGAGGTCGACCACCGTGCGGTTGCGGGAGTAGACGGCCGCGATCTGGCCGCCCTCGGCGTCGAGGATCGTCGTGCGCTGGCTCAGCGGCGGGGTCTTCAGATTGGCCGGGAGCTCGTCGAAGCTCTCCACCGAACCCTTCGCCGCGAGGCCGAGCGCGCCGAAGGCAGGCAGCGCGATGCCGGCCAGGACGCCGCCCGCGAGGACACTGACACCGAGGAACTTGGCGGCCTGTTGTGTGGGTGACAGACCACCGCCCGAACGCTTCTTTGGCATGGGGGCAGCCTACGTTCTCATTCGCCGGACACGCGTATATGCCTTGGCCTAAGCTGCTCTCAACTGTCACAGCAGTAGGTCCACGTATCAATACGTCCGGCGACCCCGAATCGTTCCGGAGGTTCCCCGACTTTCTGGTGGGGGCGTGTCCGAATCCGCCTTGTGTGTCACCAGGTGCCCGTTGTGACTCGGCTGAACTGTCCCGGTTTTCCGGGAAAGTCACGTATGTCACCAGCTCACTCCCCCGGGTGATCTGCCGCTTACGCATAGTCCGTTCGGGCCATTCAAGATTGGGCCCGAAGGGGGTGTTGCGCTGTGCCCACCTTCCGTAACGTCCTCAACTGGCAGCGGTGAATATGCCGCTGCCGCCGTGGGGGAGCCTCGATTCGGGAGAGGACGGCGCCGGTATGGGCTGGGTAACCGACTGGAGTGCGCAGGCCGCCTGCCGCACTACCGATCCGGATGAACTGTTCGTGCAGGGAGCAGCGCAGAACCGGGCCAAGGCGGTGTGCACCGGATGTCCGGTACGCACCGAGTGCCTGGCCGATGCGCTCGACAACCGCGTCGAGTTCGGCGTGTGGGGAGGCATGACGGAGCGGGAACGCCGCGCACTGCTGCGCCGGCGGCCGACCGTCACCTCGTGGCGCAGGCTGCTGGAGACGGCTCGTGTCGAGTACGAGCGCGGGGTGGGCATCCTGCCGCTCGACGACGACGAGATCTACGAGAACTACGCGGCGGTGAGCTGAGGCGACCCCTCGGCACCTCGTCGCCCCAACAGCACCACGCCTCAACAGCCGTTGCCGTCGGCTCAGTCGCCGTCGGTCTCGGGCAGCTCCGGCCGGTTGGCCGCGAGCCGGTCACCGATGTCCCGCAGACCCACGAGGTCGTGCACGTCACCGGGCAGCGCGGCCACTTCCGTCACCGCCACCTCGGGGTGGCGAGCCGTGAAGCGGTCACGTGTGCGCTGCTCGCGGGAGAGCACGTGCATACGATCGGCGTGCAGCCTCAACAGGCCCGCGGTGAGCCGGTCGACGCTCTGGTCCTCCTGATCCGGACCGGGGGAGCCGGGATCGGACGTGGTGGACCCGTCGGTCGCGTCGTCGGCGGTGTCACGGGCTGTGGATGCGGGAGATTCTGAACTGCCGTACGTGTCGGGAGAGTTACGAAGACCAGCTTTCCCGCCGTGCTGATCGACAATGCGGGGCTCCGCAAGATTTTCCGCGGCGGCGAGCGCACGCTCGGCCGACAGCCGGTCGGCGCCGCTGCCGTGGACCCGGTTGAGCACCAGTCCGGCCAGCGGCATGTCCTCGGCCGCCAGCCGCTCCACGAAGTACGCGGCCTCGCGCAGCGCGTCCCGCTCGGGCGCCGCGACCACCAGAAACGCCGTCCCGGGCGCCTGCAACAGCTTGTACGTGGCATCCGCGCGCGTGCGGAAGCCGCCGAACATCGAGTCCATCGCCGCCACGAACGTCTGCACGTCCTTGAGCAGTTGGCCGCCGAGGAGCTTGCCCAGGGCGCCGGTCATCATCGACATCCCGACGTTCAGGAACTTCATCCCCGCGCGTCCGCCCACCTTGGCGGGCGCGAGCAGCAACCGGATCAACTTGCCGTCCAGGAAGGAGCCGAGCCGCTTGGGCGCGTCCAGGAAGTCGAGCGCCGAGCGGGAGGGCGGGGTGTCGACGACGATCAGGTCCCACTCCTCCTTCGCCCGCAGCTGCCCGAGCTTCTCCATCGCCATGTACTCCTGCGTGCCCGCGAAGCCGGCCGACAGCGACTGGTAGAAGGGGTTCGACAGGATCGCGGCGGCCCGCTCGGGATCCGCGTGCGCCTCGACGATCTCGTCGAAGGTGCGCTTCATGTCGAGCATCATCGCGTGCAGTTCGCCGCCGCTGCCGGAGTCCTCGATGCCCTTGACCCGGCGCGGGATGTTGTCCAGCGAGTCGATGCCCATGGACTGGGCGAGCCTGCGGGCCGGGTCGATGGTCAGGACGACCACCTTGCGCCCGCGCTCGGCGGCCCGCAGCCCCAGTGCCGCGGCCGTGGTGGTCTTGCCCACCCCGCCCGAGCCGCAGCACACCATGATCCGCGTCTTGGGGTCGTCGAGCAGCGGGTCGATGTCGAGCACGCGCGCGGGGGAGAGCCGGTGGCGTGCGTTCTCCTGGGCGTCGGTGTTGGCCGCCTCCGGGCTCATGACATCCCCTGCTTCCCCTGGTCGCGCTGCTTCCGACTCGTGCTCCGGCCCACGGACCGACTTCCGCCCCGACTCCTGCGCCGGCTCATGACATGCCCTGCCGGCGCAGCTCCCTGGCCAGCCCGTACAGCCCTCCGAGGTCCATGCCCTCGGCGAGCAGCGGCAGTTCGTGCAGCGGCAGGCCCAACTCGGCCAGGACCGACCGCTGTTCAGCCTCCAGCGCGTACCGCTCGGCGTACTCGCTCGCCTCCGCGAGCAGCGGGTCCACCAGCTTCTCCGCGTTCCCCCCGCGCCGCGCCCCGCCGAGGCCCGCGGCGGACAGGGACTTCGCGAGGGCCGTACGCGGTGTGCTCCCTACGAGTTCCAGGTCTGCCGCGTCCAACACCTCCGGGCGCACCATGTTCACCATGATCCGGCCCACCGGCAGCCGCGCGGCGCGCAGTTCGGCGATTCCGTCGGCGGTCTCCTGGACGGGCATCTCCTCCAGGAGCGTCACCAGGTGCACGGCCGTCTCCTTGGACTTCAGCACCCGCATCACGGCCTGCGCCTGATTGTGTATCGGGCCGATCTTCGCCAGACCCGCCACCTCGTCGTTCACGTTCAGGAAGCGGGTGATGCGGCCCGTAGGAGGCGCGTCCATGACGACGTAGTCGTACGCGAAGCGTCCGCTCTTGTCCTTGCGGCGCACCGCCTCGCACGCCTTGCCGGTCAGCAGGACGTCCCGCAGGCCCGGCGCGATGGTGGTCGCGAAGTCGATCGCGCCGAGCTTCTTCAGGGCCCGTCCCGCGCCCCCGAGTTTGTAGAACATCTGGAGGTAGTCCAGAAGGGCCAGCTCGGGGTCGATGGCGAGGGCGTACACCTCCCCGCCACCCGGAGCGACCGCGATCTTCCGCTCCTCGTAGGGCAGCGCATCGGTCTCGAAGAGCTGCGCGATGCCCTGGCGGCCCTCGACCTCGACGAGAAGCGTCCGCTTCCCCTCGGTCGCGAGGGCCAGCGCGAGTGCGGCGGCGACCGTCGTCTTGCCGGTCCCGCCCTTGCCGCTGACGACCTGGAGCCTGCTCACGTCTTCGAGCCTAACCAGTCTGTGCGCAAGCTACGCGGCAGCCTGTGGACAACGTGGCGACAGTCGCCCCCTGAGCCCTGTGGACCAGCCGCTAAAGTCGGCCACATGACCAAGTGGGAATACGCAACCGTGCCGCTGCTCGTCCACGCCACGAAGCAGATCCTGGACACCTGGGGCGAGGACGGCTGGGAGCTCGTCCAGGTCGTGCCCGGGCCCAACAACCCCGAGCAGCTGGTGGCCTACCTGAAGCGGGAGAAGGCATGAGCGCCGTCGAGGCGAAGCTGGCCGAACTCGGCCTGACCCTGCCCGAGGTCGTTCCGCCGCTCGCCGCCTACCAGCCCGCCGTGCTGTCGGGCGTCTACGTCTACACCGCGGGCCAGCTCCCGATGGTGGAGGGCAAGCTGCCCGTCACCGGCAAGGTCGGCGCCGAGGTCACGCCTGAGGAGGCCAAGGACCTCGCCCGCATCTGCGCCCTGAACGCGCTGGCCGCCGTCAAGTCCGTGGCCGGCGACCTGGACCGCATCGCCCGCGTGGTGAAGGTCGTGGGCTTCGTCGCCTCGGCGTCGGACTTCACCGGCCAGCCGGCCGTCGTCAACGGCGCCAGCGAGCTGCTCGCCGCCGCCCTCGGTGAGAAGGGCGTGCACGCGCGCAGTGCCGTCGGCGTGGCGGTGCTGCCGCTGGACGCTCCGGTGGAGGTCGAGATCCAGGTCGAGCTGGCCCCGTAACCCGCTCTGACCTCGGGCACCTCTCGAACATTCGCGCACCAGGGGATAGCCTCCGCCCATGGCGAATGGGCAGTGGTTCCCCCAGGACTGGCCGGACCGCATCCGCGCGCTGGCGGACGGCACGCTCACCCCGGTCACCCCGAAGCGCGCGGCCACCGTCATGCTCCTCAAGGACACCGACGGCGGCCCCGCCGTCCACATGCTGCGCAGACGCGCCTCCATGGCTTTCGCCGGAGGCGCGTACGCGTATCCGGGCGGCGGCGTCGACCCCCGCGACGACGAGCACCACATCCGCTGGGCGGGCCCCACGCGCGCGTGGTGGGCGAAGCGGTTCGGCGTCGACGAGACGGAGGCGCAGGCGATCGTCTGCGCGGCCGTCCGGGAGACGTACGAGGAGGCGGGCGTCCTGCTCGCCGGTGAGACGCCCGACTCCGTGATCGGCGACACGACCGGCCCTCAGTGGGAGACGGACCGGGCGGCCCTGGTCGACCGCGAGCTGTCCTTCGCCGAGTTCCTCGACCGCCGCGGCCTGGTCCTGCGCTCGGACCTGCTGGGCGCCTGGACCCGCTGGATCACCCCGGAGTTCGAGACCCGCCGCTACGACACCTGGTTCTTCGTGGCCGCCCTGCCGCACGGCCAGCGCACCCGCAACGCCTCCACGGAGGCCGACCGCACGGTGTGGATCCGACCGGAGGAGGCGGCGACCTCGTACGACAAGGGCGAGCTGCTGATGATGCCGCCCACCATCGCGACCCTGCGTCAGCTGCTGCCGTACGCCACGGCGGCCGAGGCGCTCGCCGCGGCCCCCGACCGCGACCTGACCGCCGTCCTGGCCCGCGCCCGGCTGGCGGACGGCGAGATCGTGCTGTCCTGGCCGGGCCACGACGAGTTCACCAAGCACATCCCGACCGACCATCAGACCGACCTCTCGACCGGTGGAGCCACGGCATGACGGACGCAGCAGCCCTTCCCGGTCAGCCCAGAGGCGGGGTCCTCTCGGGTCCCGCCACCGCCCGCGCCGTCAACGTCCTGGCGCCCAACGCCTCCGCGATGACCCTCGACGGCACCAACACCTGGATCCTCGCCGAGCCCGACTCGGACCTGGCCGTCGTCGTCGACCCGGGCCCCCTGGACGACGGGCACCTGCGCAATGTGATCGACACCGCCGAGAAGGCCGGCAAGCGGATCGCGCTCACCCTGCTGACCCACGGCCACCCGGACCACGCCGAGGGAGCCGTCCGCTTCGCCGAGCTCACCGGCACGAAGGTGCGGGCCCTCGACCCGGCACTGTGGCTGGGCGACGAGGGGCTGGGCGCCGGGGACGTCGTCCGGGTCGGCGGCCTGGAGCTGCTGGTCGTCCCGACCCCGGGGCACACCTCGGACTCCCTGTGCTTCCATCTCCCGGCCGATCGGGCGGTCCTGACCGGGGACACGGTCCTGGGGCGCGGTACGACGGTCGTGGCCCACCCCGACGGCCGCCTCGGCGACTACCTGGACTCCCTGCGCCGCCTCAGATCCCTCACGGTCGACGACGGCGTCCACACGGTGCTCCCGGGCCACGGGCCGGTCCTGGACGACGCTCAGGGCGTCGTCGAGTTCTACCTCGCCCACCGCGCCCACCGCCTCGCCCAGGTCGAGACGGCCGTCGAGAACGGCCACCGCACCGCGTCCGAGGTCGTCACGCACGTGTACGCGGACGTGGACCGTTCGCTGTGGCCGGCGGCGGAGCTGTCGGTGCGGGCGCAGATGGACTACCTGAAGGAACACGGCCTCATCTAGGCGCCTTTGCCCACTCAGGCGCTGTGCGCACGCGAAAACGGGGCCCCTCTTAAAGAAGGGCCCCGAAGTCGTACCGCCAAGACCGGCGTCAGCGCGACCGCTTGGCCAGCCGCTCGACGTCCAGCAGGATCACCGCACGCGCCTCCAGGCGGAGCCACCCGCGCTGGGCGAAGTCGGCGAGCGCCTTGTTCACGGTCTCGCGGGAGGCGCCGACCAGCTGGGCCAGCTCCTCCTGCGTGAGGTCGTGGACGACGTGGATGCCCTCCTCGGACTGCACGCCGAAGCGGCGGGAGAGGTCCAGCAGGGCGCGGGCGACGCGGCCGGGGACGTCGGAGAAGACCAGGTCGGACATCGCGTCGTTGGTCTTGCGCAGTCGGCGGGCGACGGCGCGCAGCAGGGCGCCGGCCACCTCGGGGCGCGCGCTCAGCCAGGGCTGGAGGTCGCCGTGGCCGAGGCCCAGGAGCTTGACCTCGGTGAGCGCGGTGGCGGTTGCGGTACGGGGGCCCGGGTCGAACAGCGACAACTCGCCGATCAACTCGCCGGGGCCGACGACGGCGAGCATGTTCTCGCGGCCGTCGGGGGAGGTGCGGTGCAGCTTGACCTTGCCCTCGGTGACCACGTAGAGCCGGTCTCCGGGGTCGCCCTCGTGGAAGAGCGAGTCTCCGCGCGCGAGGGTCACCTCGCTCATGGAGGCGCGAAGCTCCGTGGCCTGCTCGTCGTCGAGCGCCGCGAAAAGCGGGTTCCGCCGCAGAACGTCGTCCACGAGTTCTCTCCTTGTCGACCTGCGCAGGGGATCTTGCGCCCCCTTGGTACCAGGGGACCGTGCTCCCCATCTTGCCGGACGGTCCAAACAGTGTGATCTGTCACAAGGATGCCGCACTGGTGTCCCGAGGTAAGCGGCAGGGGTCCAATTGGGGGCTGATCTCCTGGGTCCGGGGCGGATGTCAGTGTCGGGCTCTAGGCTGGCCGGGTGTCCAAATCGCCGGTGAGAGCACAGGCCAAGGGGGCTGGGCGGGTGGCTGTACGTCGTGATTCCGCTGTGGGCGAACAGGACCCTGGTGGCGGAAAGAAACCGGCAAAAGTGACAAAGAAGGCTGCGGTGAAGAAGGCGACTCCGGCGACGAAGACGACGGCCACGACGAAGACGACGGCCACGAAGAAGGCGGCGACGGCGAAGAAGGTCGCGCCCGGCACGAGGACCACGGCCGCGAAGAAGGCCGTACCGGCGAAGAAGGCGGCGCCCGCAAAGAAAGCCGCGGCTGCGAAGAAAGCCGTACCCGCGAAGAAGGCGGCCGCCGTCGCCAAGCCGGCAAAGGCCGAGTCGCACACCGCCCTCGTCCGCCGGGCCCGCCGGATCGACCGCGAGCTCGCCGAGGTCTTCCCGTACGCCCACCCCGAGCTGGACTTCGAGAACCCCTTCCAACTCGTGGTCGCCACGGTCCTGTCGGCCCAGACCACCGACCTCAGGGTCAACCAGACGACACCCGCGCTCTTCGCCAAGTACCCCACCCCCGAGGACCTGGCCGCCGCCAACCCCGAGGAGGTCGAGGAGATCCTCCGCCCGACCGGTTTCTTCCGGGCCAAGACCAAGTCGGTCATAGGGCTGTCCAAGGGGCTGGTGGAGCAGTTCGGCGGCGAGGTCCCCGGCCGCCTCGAAGACCTCGTCAAGCTGCCCGGCGTGGGCCGCAAGACCGCCTTCGTGGTGCTGGGGAACGCGTTCGGGCGGCCCGGCATCACCGTGGACACCCACTTCCAGCGGCTGGTGCGGCGCTGGCAGTGGACCGATCAGACCGACCCGGACAAGATCGAGGCCGCCGTGGGAGCGCTCTTCCCCAAGAGCGACTGGACGGACCTCTCGCACCACGTGATCTGGCACGGCCGCCGGATCTGCCACGCCCGCAAGCCCGCCTGCGGCGCCTGCCCCATCGCCCCGCTCTGCCCGGCGTACGGAGAGGGCGAGACGGACCCGGAGAAGGCCAAGAAGCTCCTCAAGTACGAGAAGGGCGGCTTCCCGGGCCAGCGCCTCAACCCCCCGCAGGCCTACCTGGACGCGGGCGGCAAGGCGGCACCGCCGCTGGGGGCGGCCGGATGACGGACCGCTCGCCGGGTTCGCCGGGTTCTCTGGAGGCCGCACACTGTCCGCCGGGGACCCGGACTCCGTCTCAGGGGTGTTCTCGGGGGCGATCTCAGGGTCGTCGACTGGAACGATCAAGGGGGCGGCGGGCGTTGGAACCAGCAGGACTTCGGGGGTGGCGATGACGCGTGCGAGCAATACGCGGGGCGGGCCGGTGACGCTCAGCAAGGAAGGCCTGCCCGGCTGGCTGGAGCCGGTGGTGCGGGCGGTGGAGACGGTGCAGCCGCCGCAGCTCAGCCGCTTCCTGCCGCCCGAGGACGGGGGCGGCCGGCAGTCGGCGGTCCTCGTGCTGTTCGGCGAGGGCGAGCGCGGCCCCGAGTTGCTGCTCATGGAGCGGGCCAGCTCGCTGCGCTCGCACGCCGGCCAGCCGTCCTTCCCCGGTGGCGCCCTCGACCCCGAGGACGGCGATCCGGCGACCGACGGGCCGTTGCGGGCCGCCCTGCGCGAGGCCGAGGAGGAGACCGGGCTCGACCCCTCGGGCGTCCAGCTTTTCGGCGTGCTGCCCCGGCTCTACATCCCGGTCAGCGGCTTCGTCGTGACCCCTGTGCTGGGCTGGTGGCGCGTGCCGACCCCGGTCGGGGTGGTCGATCCGAACGAGACGGCGCGGGTCTTCACGGTCCCCGTGGCGGATCTCACGGACCCGGCCAACCGCGCCACGGCCGTGCACCCCCAAGGCCACCGAGGTCCGGCATTCCTGGTCGAATCGGCCCTGGTGTGGGGCTTCACGGCCGGAATCATCGACCGACTGTTCCACTACGCCGGCTGGGAGCGCCCCTGGGACCAGGACAAGCAGGTCCCCCTCGACTGGAGGTCATGACAGGGTGTCTGCCGTGAACGTGCTGGACATCCTGTTGCTGGTCGCCGCCGTGTGGTTCGCGATCGTCGGTTATCGCCAGGGCTTCGTCGTCGGAATCCTGTCGGTGATCGGTTTCCTGGGCGGCGGTCTCGTGGCGGTGTATGTGCTGCCCGTCATCTGGGACGCGCTGACCGACAACGCGGAGGTGAGCACGACCGCCGCCGTCGTCGCGGTCGTCGTCGTCATCGTCTGCGCCTCCGTCGGCCAGGCCCTGACGACCCATCTGGGCAACAAGCTGCGCCGGTACATCACCTGGTCCCCGGCCCGCGCCCTGGACGCGACCGGTGGCGCCCTCGTCAACGTCCTGGCCATGCTCCTGGTCGCCTGGCTGATCGGCTCCGCCCTCGCGCAGACCACCATGCCGACGGTCGGCAAGGAGGTCCGCAGCTCCAAGGTGCTCCTCGGGGTGTCCGAGGTGCTGCCCACCCAGGCCGACACCTGGTTCAAGGACTTCACCTCGGTCCTCGCGCAGAACGGCTTCCCGCAGGTCTTCAGCCCGTTCTCGAACGAACCGATCAAGGAGGTCCAGCCGCCCGACCCGGCGCTCGCCAACAGCCAGGTCGCCACCGGCGCCAAGCGATCCATCGTCAAGGTCATGGGCACCGCCCAGAGCTGCGGCAAGGTCCTGGAGGGCTCCGGCTTCGTCTTCGG
Source organism: Streptomyces sp. NPDC001002 (assembly GCF_053599215.1). Taxonomy (NCBI): domain Bacteria; kingdom Bacillati; phylum Actinomycetota; class Actinomycetes; order Kitasatosporales; family Streptomycetaceae; genus Streptomyces; species Streptomyces sp. NPDC001002. The sequence continues at coordinate 124,416 of NZ_JBSFLV010000006.1, forward strand.
CGACCGCCGCGTGATGACCAACGCGCACGTTGTCGGAGGCGTGGACGAGCCCACCGTCCAGATCGGCGGCGAGGGCAGGAAGTACGACGCGACGGTCGTCCTGTACGACTGGAAGCGCGACATCGCCGTGCTCGACGTACCCGATCTGAAGGCGCCCGCGCTGAAGTTCACGACCACGGACGCGAAGAGCGGCGACGGCGCGATCGTCGCGGGCTTCCCGGAGAACGGGTCGTACGACGTCCGGGCGGCACGCGTGCGGGGGCGGCTGCCGGCCAGCGGTCCGGACATCTATCACCGCGGCACCGTCCGCCGTGACGTCTACTCGCTGTTCGCGACCGTCCGTCAGGGCAACTCCGGCGGCCCGCTGCTCACACCGGAAGGCAAGGTGTACGGCGTGGTGTTCGCCAAGTCGCTCGACGACGCCGACACCGGATACGCCCTGACCGCGGACGAGATCCAGGAGGACATCGTCAAGGGGCGTACCGCCAACCAGCAGGTGGACAGCGACAGCTGCGCGCTGTAGACCGCCGTACCGGGAAAGATTTTCGAAGCCCTGCGAGGGGCTCGGAGAAGAAGGCGCTCAGCCTCGGGGATGGCGCAGGCGCACCGAGACCCAGCGGGCCCGGCGGCGCAGGATGCGCGGAATGCCCACCCGGAGATCCGTGCCCGCCATCTGCGGGGCGCTGCCTCGCTGGTGGGGACTCAGGCCGCCCACCGAGCGGCGACTGCGTGCTGTGTCACTGTAGTCGTGCGTCCAGCCCATACCCCGACGTCTGCCCCTGCCCCAAGGTCGATAACCGCCCCAGGGGCCCCCAATCGGCCTATGCGTCAGGCAAGTGGCTGTTCGTAGGACAGGTGTTCAGTTCCGGATACCGGGCGCATCGGCGCGGTCACCGATCGGGTTCGGGGTCCTTCAGCCAGTTCACCAGTTCTGTACTGAAAGCGACCGGATCCTCCTCGTGCGGGAAGTGCCCGAGGCCGTCGAACAGCCGCCAGCGGTAGGGCGCTTCGACGTACTCGCCGGAACCGGCCGCGCTGCGGGTGCGCATCACGGGGTCCAGCGAGCCGTGGAGGTGGAGGGTCGGCACGCGCAGCGGGCGCTTCATGCGCCGGTTGAACTGGATGCCGTCCGGGCGGGCGATCGAGCGGACCATCCAGCGGTACGGCTCGATCGCGCAGTGCGCCGTCGAGGGGATGAGCATCGCGCGGCGGTAGGTGTCCACGGCCTTGTCGTCCGGGGCGTTCGGCCCGGACCACTCCCGGATCAGCTCGGCGACCAGCGCGCCGTCGTCGGCGGTCAGTTGCCGCTCCGGCAGCCAGGGGCGCTGGAACCCCCAGATGTAGGAACCGGCGCGCGTCTGCTTGACGTCGGAGAGCATCGCCGAGCGCCAGCGCCGGGGATGCGGCATCGACGAGACCGCGAGCCGCCGCACCAGCTTGGGGCGCATCACGGCCGCCGTCCAGGCCAGATATCCGCCCAGATCGTGGCCGACCAGTGCGGCGTCGGGCTCGCCGAGGGAGCGGATCACGCCGGTGATGTCGAGCGCGAGGTTGGCGGGGTCGTAGCCGCGCGGGGTGCGGTCGCTGCCGCCGACGCCCCGCAGGTCCATGGCGACGGCCCGGAAGCCGGCGTCGGCGAGGGCCGTCATCTGGTGCCGCCAGGTCCACCAGAACTGGGGGAAGCCGTGCACCATCATGACCAGCGGCCCGTCGCCGATCTCCGCGATGTGGAAACGTGCGCCGTTGGCGGCGACGTCCCGGTGCGTCCAGGGGCCGTCGACTCGGACGACCGACGTCGGTTGCGCCGAAGGTGTGGCGGGGTCCGTCATGATGACGAGCGTGCCACAGCCTCGAGGGCCGCGGGCGCACGGTCCTCCAGAGCCGGGGCCTCCGGACGTGTGTGCGGCTTCGCGTTCTGCAGCACGCCGGCCGTCTCCTTCACCGACGCGGCCACCTTCTGCGGGCCCTTGCCCTTGGCGGCCTTCTTCGCGAAGACCACGCCGACCAGCACGAGGACCACCGCGACCAGTACGTTCGCCGCGAAGGACAGCAGGAAGCAGATCGCCAGGTTCCAGTCGCTCCAGGTGCGGATGCCGTACGCCAGCGCGAAGTTGAGCATCGGCAGGGAGAACACCAGTACGCCGGCGGCCACCGTGAACGCGCCGCCGCTCATCGCGCCGCGGATCACGTCCTGCTTGAGCTGCGCCTTGGCCAGCGCGATCTCGTCGTGCACCAGCGCAGACATCTCGGCCGTCGCCGAGGCGAACAACTGACCGATGCTGCGTTCGGCGCCGACCGGGCTGCCCTCGGGTGCGCTCATCGCCGTCTCCCTCGTAAGTCTTTTGTACCGTCCCGTCAGATCATGCCGGACGGTGGTCCTCGACGCCTGCCCCGCCCGCCACTTCGGCAAGCCCGCGTCGTCCCGGTCGCCTACCGGGCCTCGGCCTCCCCGCGCGCCTCGGCCTCCTTGAGCGCGGCGATCCGGCGGTGCTCGGCGGCCTTGCGGTCGAAGATCTCGGCCATCCGCAGGTGGTACGCCGGGTCGTCCTGCTCGTAGATGTCCGGGATCCCGTCGAGGTCCTCGTCGCGCTCCTCGTCCTCGCACATCCTGCGGTACTTGGCGTTGCGGACCTTCAGCAACACGGTCGCGAGGACGGCCGCGATCAGCGAGGCGGTCAGTACGGCCGCCTTGACCTCGTCGGTCAGTACGGCATCGCCGTCGAAGGCCAGTTCGCCGATGAGCAGCGACACGGTGAACCCGATGCCGGCCAGGGTCGCCACCGCGAACACGTCGGCCCAGGCGAGTTCCTCGCTGAGCGAGGCCCTGGTGAAACGTGCCGTCAGCCACGTACCGCCGAAGATCCCGACCGCCTTGCCGACGACCAGGCCGAGGACCACGCCCAGCGTCTCGGGCCTGGTGAAGACATCGCCCAGCGCGCCGCCCGACACGGTGACACCGGCGCTGAAGAGCGCGAACAGCGGGACGGCGAGGCCCGCCGACAGGGGGCGCACGAGGTGCTCGACGCGCTCGCCGGGCGCCCGCGCCTCGCCCTCGTGGCGGTGGCAGCGCAGCATCAGGCCCATGGCGACGCCGGCGATGGTGGCGTGGACGCCGCTGTTGTACATCAGCGCCCAGATGACGAGCGCGAGCGGGACGTACACGTACCACCCGCGTACGCCCCTCCGCAGCAGCAGCCAGAAGACGACCAGGCCCACGGCGGCGCCGCCGAGCGCGGCGAGGTCGATGTCGCTGGTGAAGAAGATCGCGATGATCAGGATCGCGAAGAGGTCGTCGACGACGGCGAGCGTGAGCAGGAAGGCGCGCAGGGCGCTCGGCAGCGAGGTCCCGATGACCGCGAGCACGGCGAGCGCGAAGGCGATGTCGGTGGCGGTGGGCACCGCCCAGCCGTCCAGGGAGCCGTTGCCGGTGAGGTTGGTGAGCGTGTAGACGAGCGCCGGTACGGCCATGCCGCACAGGGCCGCCACGACCGGGAGCGCGGCCGCCCTGGGGTCGCGCAGGTCACCTGCGACCAGTTCGCGCTTGAGCTCGATGCCGGCGACGAAGAAGAAGACCGCGAGGAGGCCGTCGGCGGCCCAGTGCGCGACGGAGAGGTCCAGGCCGAGGGCGGAGGGGCCGAAGTGGAAGTGGCTGACGCTCTCGTAACTGCTGTGCAGCGCCGGGATGTTGGTCCAGATCAGCGCGGTGATCGCGGCCACGAGCAGCAGCACACCGCCGACCGTCTCGGCGCGCAGGGCGTCCGTGACGAAGGTCCGCTCGGGCAGGGACAGCCGTCCGAGGACCTTGCGGGCGGGGGTGGTGCGGGGCGCGCTCACGGGTGGCCTCCGGGTGGTGGGCAGGGTTGAACCGTTCGCCGACCAGACTTCCCGGCACACCTTGAGGGTCACGCAGTTTTGCTTAGTTTACCTAAAAGGGGCGCCCGGCGCTTTTCGCACCGGGCGCCCCTCGTACGGTCGTACGTCTTACGGTCGTACTGCTCCTGCTCAGTCCTCGCTGGGCGCGGCCGGCAGCTTGGCCTGGATGAGGTCCATGACCGTCGAGTCGGTCAGCGTCGTCACATCGCCGAGCTGACGGTTCTCGGCCACATCACGCAGCAGGCGGCGCATGATCTTGCCGGAGCGGGTCTTCGGCAGCTCCGCGACCGGCAGCACCCGCTTGGGCTTGGCGATCGGGCCGAGGACGCTGCCGACGTGGTTGCGCAGGTCGTTGACCAGGTTCTCGTCCTCGGCGTTCGCCGTGCCGCGCAGGATCACGAAGGCGACGATGGCCTGCCCGGTCGTATCGTCGGCGGCACCGACGACGGCCGCCTCGGCGACGGCCGGGTGCGAGACGAGCGCCGACTCGACCTCCGTGGTCGAGATGTTGTGGCCGGACACCAGCATCACGTCGTCGACCCGGCCGAGCAGCCAGATGTCGCCGTCGTCGTCCTTCTTCGCACCGTCGCCGGCGAAGTACTTGCCCTCGAAGCGCGACCAGTACGTGTCGAGGAAGCGCTGGTCGTCGCCCCAGATGGTGCGCAGCATCGACGGCCACGGCTCGGTCAGGACCAGATAACCGCCACCGCCGTTCGGGACCTCGTTGGCCTCGTCGTCGACGACGGTCGCGGAGATGCCGGGCAGCGGGGTCTGCGCGGAACCGGGCTTGGTCGCCGTGACGCCCGGCAGCGGCGAGATCATCATGGCGCCGGTCTCGGTCTGCCACCAGGTGTCGACGATCGGGGCCTTGTCGCCGCCGATGTGCTTGCGGTACCAGATCCACGCCTCGGGGTTGATCGGCTCACCCACGGACCCGAGGACACGGAGGGAGGACAGGTCGAACTTCGCGGGGATGTCGTCGCCCCACTTCATGAACGTACGAATGGCCGTGGGCGCCGTGTACAGGATCGTCACCCCGTACTTCTGCACGATCTCCCAGAAGCGGCCCTGGTGCGGGGTGTCCGGGGTGCCCTCGTACATGACCTGGGTGGCGCCGTTGGCCAGCGGCCCGTAGACGATGTACGAGTGGCCGGTCACCCAGCCGACGTCGGCTGTGCACCAGTACACGTCCGTCTCCGGCTTGAGGTCGAAGACGGCGTGGTGGGTGTAGGACGCCTGGGTGAGGTAGCCGCCGGAGGTGTGCAGGATGCCCTTGGGCTTACCCGTCGTACCGGACGTGTACAGGATGAAGAGCGGGTGCTCGGCGTCGAAGGCCTCGGGGGTGTGCTCGGCCGACTGGCGCTCGACGATCTCGTGCCACCACACGTCCCGCTCGCCGTCCCAGGCGACCTCCTGGCCGGTACGGCGGACCACGAGCACGTGCTCCACGTTGTCGACCTTGGTGACCGCCTCGTCGACGGCCGGCTTGAGTGCGGACGGCTTGCCGCGCCGGTAGCCGCCGTCGGTCGTGATGACGACCTTGGCGTCGGCGTCCTGGATGCGGGTCGCGAGCGCGTCGGCCGAGAAGCCGCCGAAGACCACCGAGTGGGCGGCGCCGATGCGGGCGCACGCGAGCATCGCGACCGCCGTCTCCGGGATCATCGGCATGTAGACGGCAACCCGGTCGCCCTTCTGAACTCCCAGCTCCAGCAGGGCGTTCGCGGCCTTGGAGACCTCGTCCTTGAGCTCGGCGTAGGTGATCGCGCGGCTGTCGCCGGGCTCGCCCTCGAAGTGGATGGCGACCCGGTCGCCGAGCCCGGCCTCCACATGGCGGTCCACGCAGTTGTACGCGACGTTGAGCGTGCCGTCCTTGAACCACTTGGCGAACGGCGGGTTCGACCAGTCCAGCGTCTCGGTCGGTTCCTTGGCCCAGGTCAGCCGACGGGCCTGCGCGGCCCAGAAGCCGAGCCGGTCAGCCTTGGCCTGTTCATACGCCTCCGCCGTGACGTTGGCGTTCGCCGCCAGGTCCGCGGGGGGTGCGAACCTGCGTTCCTCTTTGAGCAGGTTGGAGAGGGAGGACGACTCACTCATACTTCCCTCTCCTCCCGCAGCAGGTTGGCCAGGCTTTCGTTGCTCACGGCATCTGCCTTTCCCAGGGTGTCCGTTGTGTCCCGGGCCAGCTCATCAGACCCGGGGGTCCGATGACAAGAGTCGACCTGGAATTGGTTTAGACCTGTCATCGGACTTGTGCGGCCAGGGGTTGTCCATAGCCACGGACGCCGGGTGAGGGGGGTTCAGGCGAGGGTCCGGGCGGAGGCTCAGGCCGGAAGGTCCGCCGCGCTCACGTGGTCGAACACCTCGTCCTGGTTCTCCGTGTTCTCCCCGTTCTTCGGAGTCCCCTCGGTCAGCAGATAGGCCTGTGCCTCGCCCACGTGGAAGTACATCCCGTGCAGCTCCAGCGCCCCGTCCCGCAGCGCACGCGTCACCGACTCGTGCGCCCGCAGATGCTCCAACTGCTGGACCACGTTGGTCAGCGACAGCTGCTCCACGGCGTCGGCCGGCGCCCGCCCGGCGAGCCGCGCCCACGGTCTGCCGTCGTCGGCCATCCGCTCCAGACTCGGCAACCCGTGCCGCAGCCACCGCTTGAGCGGCGTACGCGCTGCCCCCGGTTCCGAGTTGAGCAGCGCCTGCATGGCCCCGCACCCGGAGTGCCCGCACACCGTGATGGACCGCACCTTCAGCACGTCCACCGCGTACTCGATCGCGGCCGCCACCGAGTCGTCGCCGCCCTCGTCGCCGGGCAGCGGGACGAGGTTGCCCACATTGCGCACCACGAACAGGTCGCCCGGACCACTGGAGGTGATCATCGAGGTCACCAGCCGCGAGTCGGCACAGGTGAGGAAGAGCTGCGAGGGCCGCTGTCCCTCTTTCGCCAGCCGAGCCAGCTCGCCCCGCACGAGCGGAGCGGTGTTGCGCTGGAACGCGCTGATGCCTTGGGCGAGTTGGCGCCCACCGCTGCCGACGCCGTTGCCTGAGGTGCTGGTGCTGGTGCTGGTGCTGGTGCTGTGGTCGGGGTCGGGGTCGGTGCTGGTGTCGCCCGGCTTGGAGGTGCCGGACTTGGAGCTGCCGGGTGCGGAGCTGTCGGTTGCCGCACCAGGGTGTCCGCTCGGCGGCGCGGACTCCAGGGGTTCGCATTGGTGGTTGCGCCAAGGTGTCCAGGGTCGGCAGCGGCAGCCGGGGGAGGCCGTCTGCTCACCGGTCGGGATCGCTTCGCTCCCGGCTCCGGTGACGGCGGCCCCGGCGACGCGCGTGCCCGTACGCCGCCCGGTCAGTTCGGCGGAGCCGCCCTGCGCGGTGTGCGTGCTCTGCCAGTCGTGCAGGGACTCGTACGCCGCGTGGTCCATGAACGAGCCGTCCAACTCCACGACGGCGTGCGCGCCTTGGGGTACGAGATGCAGGGCCCGGCTGAGGCGCGGCACCGCGAGGAACGTCAACTGGCCGCGGACCTGGACGTGATGGACTCCTTCCTTCTCCTCGTGGGTGATGCGGGTGCGGGCGAGGCGGTGCATGGCGACGGCCACGGCGACGGCGATCCCCAGCGTGACGCCCTCCAGGACGCCGAAGACGACCACGCCGAGGGTGGTGACGGCGTAGACCAGCACTTCTCGGTGGCGGGTCACCGTGCGGATGTGGTGCAGGGACACCATCTGGATGCCGACGGCCATCACCAGGGCGGCGAGTGAAGCGAGTGGGATGAGCTCCAGGATCGGGACCATCAGCAGCGCGGCGATCACTACGAGAACGCCGTGCAGCAGCGTGGAGTTCCGGCTCACGGCACCCGCGTTGACATTCGCCGCGCTGCGTACGGCCACTCCGGCGACCGGCAGTCCGCCGAGGGCGCCGGAGACGATGTTGGCGGCACCCTGGCCGAGCAACTCGCGGTCCAGGCGGGAGCGGCCGACGCGGGCGGTGAGACCGGGCCGGGAGGCCATCATCTTGTCCACGGCGACCGCGCCGAGCAGCGACTGCACGCTGCACACCAGCGTGGTGGTGAGCACTGCGGCGGTGATGCCGAGCACCGGGCCCTCGGGGAGTCCGGCCAGGGCGTGGCTGCTCCAGGACGGCAGGTCGACCTTGGGCAGGCTGAGGCCGGTGAGCGAGGCGGCGGTGGTGGCGCCGGCGACCGCGACGAGCGCGGCGGGGATCTTGCGCAGCAGCTGTCCGACCCGGCCCGGGATCCGCGGCCAGAGCAGCAGCAGGGCCAGCGTCAGCACGCTCACCGACACGGCGGCCGGCTGCAGCCGCGCCAACTGGGCGGGCAGGGCACGGAGGTTGGCTAGGACGGAGCTCTGCGGGGTGCCGCCCAGGACGATGTGCAGCTGGGCGACGGCGATGGTGACGCCGATGCCGGCGAGCATGCCGTGCACGATGGCGGGGCTGACGGCGAGCGCGGTGCGGGCCACGCGCAGGCAGCCGAGGCCGAGTTGGGCGAGACCGGCGAGGACCGTGATGGCACAGGTCGTGCGCCAGCCGTAGCGCTGGATGAGGTCGGCGGTGACCACCGTGAGCCCGGCGGCCGGGCCGCTGACCTGGAGCGGGCAGCCGCCGAGCCAGCCGGCGACGAGACCGCCGACGGCGGCGGCGACCAGGCCCGCCTGGAGCGGGGCTCCGGTGGCGAGGGCGATGCCCAGGGAGAGCGGAAGGGCGATCAGGAAGACCGCGATGGAGGCCGACACGTCGGCGCCCGCGAGCCGGAAGCGGCGGGGCGGGGTCGGGGGCGGGCTGTGGGGTCGGTGGGTGCGCTCGGTACGGGTCGAGTGGCGGTCGGTGGCGTGAGTACGTACGCAGGCTGACATGTTTCCCGTCTCCTCCGGGGCAGCGCGGTCGCGGAACAGGGGTCCCCGTCGGTGGCGGGGTCGGGTCGCGGCCGTGGGTCACGGCGTGCAGCGGCGGGATGAAATCAACGCTCGGTAAACGAATCGTAATGCAGAGTAAAGGCTAGGCATGAACTTTCCTGGCAAATAGCCCTATAAGTCACCCGGAAGAGCGAAGCAACTATTTGATCGGCTTGTCGTACTAATTCCTTCTCGGCCCCGTGCGACCTTGGCGGCGCTGCCGGGCCTTCCCGGCACATCACCAGAAAACGCCCTCAGCGGCGTTGGCCTGAGAGAAGGAAGAAGGTGGGCGGAACATGGCCGCCACCCAGAGGATCGCCGCGGGTGCCGTGATCGCCGCGGTCTGTGCCGCGTCGCTCGCCGGCTGCGGGATCGGCTCCGACAGTTCCAGGACAGGTGCTCCCGGTCCGCAGAAGGCCAAGCCGGCCCAGCCGCCGAAGAACGTGGTCCGGCTGATCGGCGACGGCTCCACCTCGTACACCGGGGCGCAGCCGCATCTGCCCAGGCCGGAGCGGCTCAAGCCCGGCCAGAAGCCCCCGCAGTTCGTCGTCTTCTCCTGGGACGGCGCCGGCGAGGACAGCCAGCAGCTGTTCTCCCACTTCCGCAAGGTCGCCAAGGCCAACCACGCGACGATGACGTACTTCCTGAGCGGCGTGTACATGCTGCCGGAGGACAAGCGCGACGAGTACAAGCCGCCGCAGCACTCACCGGGCCGCTCCGACATCGGCTTCAACGACACCAAGGGCATCGCCGACACCGTCAAGCAGCTGCGCCTGGCGTGGCTGGAGGGCAACGAGATCGGCACCCACTTCAACGGCCACTTCTGCGGCAAGGACGGTGGCGTCGGCGAGTGGTCGGTCGCGGAGTGGAAGGACGAGATCGCCCAGGCGAAGCAGTTCGTCAAGTCCTGGAAGACCAACACCGGCATGAAGAAGGCGGCCGCGCTCCCCTTCGACTACGACAAGGAGCTCGTCGGGGCCCGCACGCCGTGTCTCGAAGGCCAGCAGAACTTCATGAAGGCCGCCCGTGAGCTGGGCTTCCGCTACGACACCAGCGGTGTCAACGACCAGCTCTGGCCGAAGAAGAAGGAAGGCCTGTGGGACCTGTCCATGCAGCTCGTGCCCTTCCCCGGGCACTCCTACGAGCAGCTCACCATGGACTACAACTTCATGGTCAACCAGTCCGGTACGCAGACCCAGGGTGACCCCGACAAGTTCCAGTACTGGGGCGACCAGATGCGCGACGGCCTCCTCAAGGGCTTCCACCGCGCCTACGACGGCAACCGCGCGCCCCTCGTCATCGGCAACCACTTCGAGTCCTGGAACGGCGGCACCTACATGCGTGCCGTCGACGAGGTCGTCGAGAACGTCTGCAACAAGCCCGACGTGCGCTGTGTGTCCTTCCGGCAGCTGGCCGACTGGCTGGACGCCCAGGACCCGCAGATCCTGGCGAAGCTGCACGGCCTGAACGTCGGCGAGGCCCCGAAGCAGGGCTGGGCGTCCTTCCTGTCGGGCCGCCCCGCCCCCGCCCCGAAGGGCGTGCCCGGAGCGCCGGCGGCCAAGCAGTAGCCGTCGCCGGCGGGCTCGGCCGTCGTCGCGCGCGAGCGTCACACGGCGGTGGTGAGCCCCTCATACGGCGGTGGTGAGCCCCTCGCCGAGCACGAATCCGGGGTCGACCTGCGCCGCCAGGTCGACCCCGGTGCGCTCGTTGCCCCAAGAGGCCGCGTTCTTCAGATGGAAGTGCACCGTCTGGCGCGTGTAGCGCTCCCAGTCGCGCAGGTCGTACGTCGCGTCGGCGGCGACCTGAAGGGTGCGCAGGGCACGGCGGTTGACGTCCTCCAGGAGCTCGAACCGGGGCGGCCGGCCCTTCTCCATGGCGCGCACCCAGTCCGAGTGCCCGACGGTCACCAGCAGGTCGTCCCCGACCTCGGCGCGGAGGAAGTCGAGATCGTCCTGCCCCTGCACCTTGTTGCCGACGACTTTCAGTACGACGCCGAAGTCACGGGCGTACTCCTTGTACTGGCGATAGACGGAGACCCCCTTCCGGGTCGGCTCGGCGACGAGGAACGTGATGTCGAAGCGGGTGAACATGCCGGAGGCGAAGGAGTCCGAGCCCGCCGTCATGTCCACCACGACGTACTCGCCCTGCCCGTCCACCAGGTGGTTCAGGCACAGCTCCACCGCTCCCGTCTTGGAGTGGTAGCAGGCGACCCCCAGGTCGGCGTCCGTGAAGGGGCCGGTGACCATCAAACGGACGGCGCCGCCGTCGAGTTCCACCGGCCGCGCGCAGGCCTCGTACACCGGGTTGTCCTCGCCCACGCGCAGCAGCCGGGAGCCCTCGCCGGGCGGGGTCGTCTTGATCATCGTCTCGGCGGACGCGATACGCGGATTGGAGCCGCGCAGGTAGTCCTTGATCAGCGGCAGCCGCTCACCCATCGCGGGCAGCCCGGCCGCCTCGGTGTCGTCAAGGCCCAGCGCGGCACCCAGGTGCTGGTTGATGTCGGCGTCGACCGCGACGACCGGCGAGCCGGCCGCCGCGAGGTGGCGGATGAACAGGGAGGACAGGGTCGTCTTGCCGCTGCCGCCCTTCCCGACGAAAGCAATTTTCATGTTCACGAAGGGTAGTCGGGAGGTAGCTGTAGGTGTCAGGCGTACGTGAAGAAGACCACTCCTTCGTGGGGCCCGCGCCCAGGGTGCGTAGGGTCGTACTCATGAGTACGACAGGCGCGACCGCTGATCCGCTCGCGGCCCTGGGCGCACTGCCCGGCGTGGCCGAGTCCGTGGAGTCCGTGCGCAAGTCCGTGGACCGCGTCTACGGGCACCGGATCATGCGGCGCCGCAGCAACGAGATCACCTCCGAGGCCGCACTGCGCGGCGCGCGCGGTTCCGCGGCGCTGTCCGGCGCGGACTGGGCGCTCGAAGAGGTGCGCAGGCGGACCGACTTCAGCGGCGACACGGACGCGCGTGTGGTGGGCGCCGCCCTGCGGCTGACCGCCGAGGCGGGTCAACTCCTGTCCATCTGGCGGCAGTCGCCGCTGCGGGTGCTGGCCCGGCTGCACCTGGTGGCCGCCGCGAGTTCCGACGACACGGTCGGACGACCGCGGCAGCAGGGGGAGCCGGTCGACGAGCCGCTCGTCGAACTGCCGCTGCCGGACGCGGCCGAGGTGCACGGACGCCTGGAGGGCCTCTCCGAGCTGATCATCAAGGGCAGTTCGGCGCCCGCCCTGGTGACGGCGGCGATCGTGCACGGCGAACTGTTCGCCCTGCGCCCCTTCACCTCGCACAACGGCCTCATCGCGCGCACGGCCGAACGCATCGTCCTGGTGGGCAGCGGCCTCGACCCGAAGTCCGTGTGCCCCGCGGAGGTCGGCCACGCCGAGCAGGGCCGCGCGGCCTACCTCGCGGCGCTCGACGGATACGTCTCCGGCACCCCGGAGGGGATGGGCGCGTGGATCGCCCACTGCGGCAGATCGGCCGAACTCGGTGCGCGCGAGTCGACGGCGGTGTGCGAGGCGCTTCAGCGCGGGGCGGCGTAAGGAGCCTGCGGGGCCTGGGAGTTCGCGGAACTTTCGGAGTTTCCGGCGTTCTTGGAGTTCCCGGACAAGAGTTGCGGCGGTACGAGGATTCGTACCGCCGCTGGCATGTTCACCGGGTTACCAAGCGTCCTCGAAATATTGCCCATCAGGTCGGGAACGTGGCCCGTCACCTGGTGCGGCTGGCCCGTAATCGACGGGTCGACGTCGCGTGGGTGCCCTGTGTTCATGCGCGGTCCGTGGGGCCAAATGCGATTAATGAAGGTGATCCTCTCGGATGTCCTTGGCTTCGCGGGCCGGTAATCCCTTTGTACTCCAGGACCGAAGCAAGCGGAACCCCCGGCTGTGCTTCTTTACTTTTACTCTCAATCAGGTCCAAAAAGGGCGGCGTGATCAGGCAGTTGCCGCCCGACGTCGGCTGGCGTACCAGACCAGGCCCGCGGTGGCCGCCGCGGCACCTATCGCCGCGGCCGCGACGAGCGCCGGGCGGGGCGGTACGGAGAGCGTCGGGATGCGCTGCTTGAGCCGCACCGGGCGGTGGAAATCGAGAATGGGCCACCCGCGCGCGAGTGCTTCGCGCCGCAGCGCCCGGTCCGGGTTCACGGCGTGCGGATGGCCGACCGTCTCCAGCATCGGCAGGTCGGTCGCCGAGTCGCTGTAGGCGTAGCAGCGCTCCAGGTCGTACCCCTCGGACTCGGCCAGCTCCTTGATGGCCTCGGCCTTCGTCGGGCCGTACGCGTAGTACGCCACCTCTCCGGTGAAGCAGCCGTCCTCGCCGACGACCATGCGGGTCGCCACCACTCGGTCCGCGCCGAGCAGTTCACCGATGGGCTCGACCACCTCGGCGCCCGACGTCGACACGATGACGACGTCCCAGCCGGCGGTGTGGTGCTCCTCGATGAGGGAGGCGGCCTCGTCGTAGATGATCGGGTCGATCAGGTCGTGCAGCGTCTCGGCGACGATCTGCTTGACCTGTTGAACGTTCCAGCCGCGAACCAGTGCGGACAAGTACTCCCGTGTGCGCTCCATCTGGTCGTGGTCCATACCGCCGACGAGGAAGACGAACTGGGCATAGGCGCTCCGCAGGGCGTCCCTGCGGTTGATCAGGCCGCCTTGGTAGAACGACTTGCTGAACGTGAGCGTGCTCGACTTCGCAATGACCGTCTTGTCCAGGTCAAAGAAGGCGGCTGTGCGGGGCAACGAGTGGTTTTCCACGACCCCGAGCATAGGCGCAGCCCATTCGGCGTAAGGTGTGGCGCGTGGGTTTGCCTGAGAGGGCCTTCGGGTACACCATGGAAGTCACGGATCGTTCGCGACCGTGCTAACGCGGTCCGGCTCCTCCCCCCCCCGAGTCGGCCGTGAAGGCGACCCCCACTCTCCCCCCCGGTGGGGGTCGTCGCATGTCCGGGTGGGTTTCTCCCTTGTTGTAGGCGGTCGTTCGGCCGTGTCGAGGCGGCTGCGGCCGCCTCTTTCGCATGTCCGCAATCCGTCACTGTGCGTAGCCGTCGGGCTGCTCTGCGGAGGGTTTCCTGGGCAGTCCGGGGCGGCCGGGGCCGCGGTACAGGCATTGGTACAGGCCTCACCGGTATGGGTGACGGCGATATTCACAGGCTTCGAGTTGTCCACAGATTTCGACCAAGATCCACAAGATTTTCAGGATCGCTGCACCGTGATTCAAACGCGTCCCGCCGGCACCGAGTTCATGACCGGAACCGCGGTTTGTCGGGCGGGTTTGGCCGGTTCCTATCGGCCGTTCATATGGAGGGCCTCTCACCGGTTCTTCACGCGTTTGGGAATCGCGTGGCCGCAGGGGCTGCGCGAGAGATGCAGCGAAGGGGGATGGAGATCGTGGCCGGAGCCGTCACACACGAACCACCGCCCGCCGCCTCGGGGCGGCAGGCCGGACCGTTGATCGTCACGGAGGACGTGGGTCTGCTCGACGACCTGCTGCGTCTGTGCGCCGCGGCCGGCGCGACGCCGGAGGTGCACCACTCGGTGCCGGAGCGCGCGGGCGGCTGGGAGGCCGCGCCGCTCGTACTGGTCGGCGACGACGCCGCGCGGCGGGTGCGCGGAGCCGCCCGCAGGCGTGGAGTGGTGCTGGTCGGGCGCGATCAGGACGACTCGGGGGTCTGGCGCCGGGCCGTCGAGATCGGCGCCGACCATGTCCTGATGCTGCCCGACGGGGAGCAGTGGCTGGTCGACCGCATCGCGGACGTGGCCGAGGGCGTCGGACGCCCCGCCCTCACGGTCGGCGTCATCGGTGGCCGCGGCGGAGCGGGAGCGTCCACGCTCGCGTGCGCCCTCGCCGTCACCTCCGCGCGTGAGGGGCTGCGGACGCTGCTGGTGGACGCCGATCCGCTCGGCGGCGGACTCGATGTGCTCCTCGGCGGCGAGACCGCGGAAGGGCTGCGCTGGCCCGCGTTCGCAGCCTCCCGCGGGAGGGTCGGCGGCGGCGCCCTGGAGGAGTCGCTGCCCGAACTCCACTCCTTGCGGGTCCTCAGCTGGGACCGCGGCGACTGCGTCGCCATCCCGCCGCAGGCCGTGCGGGCGGTGCTCGCCGCCGCCAGACGCCGGGGCGGCACGGTCGTCGTCGATCTGCCGCGCCGCGTCGACGACGGCGTAGCCGAGGCCCTCGCCCAGCTCGACCTCGGGCTCCTCGTCGTCCCCGGCGAACTGCGCGCCGTAGCGGCGGCCGGCCGGGTGGCCTCGGCGGTGGGGATGGTCCTGCGCGATCTGCGGGTCGCGGTACGGGGGCCGTACGCACCGGGGCTCGACGACCGCGAGGTGGCGAGGCTGCTCGGCCTGCCACTGGCGGGCGAGGTGCCCGTCGAGTCGGGACTGCGGCGCGCGGGCGAGGCGAAGGCGCCGCCGGGTGGGGCGGGGCGCGGTCCGCTGGCGCGGTTCTGCAAGGAGTTCTGGGAGCGGGCGTTGCTGGAGGTGGGGAGCGCGTGAGGACGGGTTCAGGGTCGGGGGTTGGGCAGATGGGCAGGGGGGGAGGCGCGGGCCGAGGCGGCGGGGGCCGAGGCGGTGGAAGCCGGGACGAGGGAGGCCGAGGCGGGGGCGGAGACCGAGACGGGGTTGGGGGCCGAGGCGGGGGCGCAGGTCGAGGCGGGGTTGGGGGCCGAAGCGGGGGCGGAGACGGTTCGGCGGTTGGCGCGGTGCGGGTGTCTGCGGGAGTGGCTGCGCGGGTGCCTTCCTGGGCGTCGGCGGGGGTGCCGGATGAGGTGCCTACGGGGATGTCGTTCCGGGCGGCGTCGGCGGTGCCGTTCCGGACGGCGCCGGGAGCGCCATTGCAGGCGTCGGCGGGAGTGCCGTCGCGGACCTCGCCGGGGCTGCCGTCCCGGGATTCCTCAGGGGCGCCCTCGCGGGCTTCTTCTAGGGTGGCGCCCCGGACTTCCTCGGGAGCGCCGTGGGGGTCGAGCGGTGGGTCGGACGGCTGGTCGGCAGCTGCGGTGGCTGCGCCTGAGATTCCGTCCGGGCTGCTCGACGGGGTGCGGCAGTGGCTGGTCGAGAGTGGGGCCGAGCCGACTCCCGCGCGGGTGGCGCAGGCGCTGCGAGAGCAGGGTCGGGTGCTTGGGGACGCCGAAGTCCTGGGGGCGGCCGAGCAGTTGAGGTCCGAACTGGTCGGCAGCGGTCCGCTGGAGCCGTTGCTCACCGATCCGTCGGTGACCGACGTGCTGGTGTCGGCGCCGGACCGGGTCTGGGTGGACCGGGGCGGCGGACTGGAGTTGACCTCCGTGGCCTTTCCGGACGCGGCGGCGGTACGTCGGCTCGCGCAGCGCCTGGCGGCGGTGGCCGGACGCCGACTCGACGACGCCCGGCCGTGGGTGGACGCACGGTTGCCCGACGGGACGCGTCTGCACGCGGTGCTGCCACCCGTGGCCGTCGGCTGCACCTGCCTGGCCCTTCGGGTTGTACGGCCCCGGGCCTTCACGCTCGACGAACTGGTCGCGGCGGCCACGGTGCCGCCGGGCGGGGACCGGGTGCTGCGGGCGCTCCTTGAGGCACGGCTGTCCTTCCTGATCAGCGGGGGTACCGGCACCGGCAAGACGACTCTCTTGAGCGCGCTGCTGGGACTGATCGGGCCCGGCGAGCGGATCGTGCTCGCGGAGGACTCGGCGGAGTTGCGGCCGGACCATCCACACGTGGTCCGACTGGAGACCAGACCCGCCAACCAGGAGGGCGCGGGCCTGGTCACCCTCCAGGACCTGGTCCGGCAGGCGCTGCGGATGCGACCCGATCGGCTGGTCGTGGGGGAGGTGCGCGGAGCCGAAGTAGTGGATCTCCTGGCCGCGTTGAACACGGGCCATGAGGGCGGCTGCGGCACGGTCCACGCCAATGCGGCCGCGGACGTACCGGCGCGGTTGGAGGCGCTCGGCGCGGCGGCCGGGCTCGATCGGGCGGCGCTGCACAGCCAGTTGGGGGCTGCGTTGGCGGTGGTCCTGCATCTCGTGCGCGACCGGACCGGACGGCGGCGGATCGCTGAGGTGCATGTGCTGGAGCGGGACCAGTCCGGGTTGGTGCGGACGGTGCCGGCGCTGCGGTGGGGGGAGGCGGCGTTTGTGTACGAGCGGGGGTGGGAGCGGTTGCGGGGGTTGTTGGAGGGCGGGTTCATCGATGGGGGACGTGATGGGTGAGGCGGCGATGGCGGGGATGACGGAGGCCGTGGTGACGGAAGCCGTGGTGACGGAGGCGGGGATGGCGGGGATCGGGATGGCGGAGACGGCGATGGGGGCGGCCCTGGTGTGTGCCGGTGCGGTCGTGTGGCTGTTGGGCGAGCGGCAGTCGGGGGCCCGGCGGGCGCAGTTGCTGTTGGCGGGCGGCGGGGCGGTAGGTAGCGGGCTGCCGTTCTGGCGGGAGGTGTTGGGGGAGTTGCGGCGGCTTCGGGGGCGGCTGGGTGCTGAGTGGTGGGCGCCGGTTGCCGGGCTGGTGGTGGCTGTACTGGGTGGGTCGGTGTTGCCGCTCGTTGCGGGGGCGGCTGGGGTGCCGTTGCTGCGGCGGGTGCGGGTGGCGAGCGAGGCTCGGCGTTCCCGGGAGCACCGGGCGGACGCGGTGATCGCGCTGTGCGGGGCGGTCGCCGGGGAGGTGCGGGCGGGGCGGCAACCGGGGGAGGCGTTGCTGCATGCCGCGCGTGACTCCGGCGGGCTCGGGGACGGGCAGGCCGCGGTGCTGGCGGCGGCGCGGTTCGGCGGCGACGTCCCCGGGGCGCTCGCGGCGGCGGCCCGGCAACCGGGTGCGGAGGGCCTGCTGGGCCTGGCCGCGTGCTGGCGGGTGGCGGTCGGTCAGGGGGCGGGCCTGGCGGCCGGACTCGACCGGCTCGAAGGGGCGTTGCGTGCGGAACGGGACCAACGTGCCGACCTTCGCGCCCAGTTGGCCGGCGCGCGATCGACGGCCGTGATGCTCGCCGGCCTGCCGGTCCTGGGCCTCCTGCTCGGCGTGGCCCTGGGCGCCGACCCCCTGCACGTCCTGCTGCACACCGGCGCGGGGTTGGGGTGCCTGGTGGTCGGGGGCGTGCTGGAGGGGGTCGGGATGTGGTGGGCGATGCGGATCGTGAAGGGGGCGGAGGCGGTGTGAGGGCGGGAGCGGGCGTGATCAGGAGGCGGTGTGAGGGCGGCCGTATGACGTGGGCGAGAGGTGGCGGCGTGGTGTCGGGAGTGGGGCTGGAGTGCGGAAGGGGCTGGGCGGTGTGAGTGCGGAAGTTGTCCACAGGGTGGGGGTGACCTTGGGGGTGTTGTTCGTCCTGGGGTGGCTGTTGCGGTGGGTCGAAGGGGTTCGGCGTGAGCGGAGGGTGCGGCGGCGGGTGGCCGAGTTGCTGGCCGCTGCGGAGCTGACGTCCGGGCGTCCGTGGGGCGAGGTGCGGGCGGGGGCGTGGCGGCAGTTGCCCTTGGTGGCGGTGGGGTGCGCCGGGTGGGTGCTGGTCGGGGGTGTGGCCGGTGTCGTCGCGGGGCTGGTCTTCGCGGCCGGGCTGTGGTGGTGGCGGGAGCGGCAGTCGGCGGCGGGTGGTGTGCGGGCGTACGACGAAGGTGAGGCGGCGCGTCAATTGCCTCTCTCGTCCGACCTGTTGGCCGCCTGTATCGCCGCGGGCGCCGGTCCCGTGGTCGCCGCTCAGGCGGTGGGCGAGGCGCTCGGTGGGCCCGTCGGGGAGGCGCTCGCTCGGGGTGCGGCGGAGGTGCGGCTCGGTGGGGAACCGGCCGAGGCCTGGCGGAGGTTGGCCGCGCTGCCCGGCGCCGGGGCTCTGGCCCGGTTGCTGGAACGCGCCGATGTGTCCGGGCTCCCCGCCGCGGGGCCGGTCGCCCGGCTGGCGGCGGAGGCTCGCGCCGAGTGGACGCGTTCCGCGACGGCGCGGGCGAGACGGGCGGCCGTGATGGTCACCGTGCCGGTGGGGCTGTGCTTCCTGCCCGCGTTCATCGCGGTCGGCGTACTGCCCGTGGTGATCGGGCTGGCGGGTGGGGTGCTGGGAGGGGGTGGTGGGTGACGAGGGGCGAGTAGCCGTCGCTGGCGGACGAGATTGGTAGGCCGGAGGGCCTGCACCGAGAAGCGCGGCGCCGACCAGCGCCGCAGCAAGACACAGAACGTCAACAGGACTGATTCCTCACGGGGGTTGAGATGTACAAGGTGATGCGGGCGCGGCTGCGTGCCCTGGTGTGCGGGGCGTGGGCGGCGCGACGGGATGCCGGGATGGTGACGTCGGAGTACGCGATGGGGATCGTGGCCGCGGTGGCCTTCGCGGTGGTCCTCTACAAGGTGGTGACCAGCGGGGAGGTGAGCGCCGAGCTGCAGGGCATCGTGAAGAGGGCGCTCAATGCGGGGATGTGAGCGCGGAAGAAGGAGCGGCCGTGAGGAGGGCGCGGACCGGGGGTTCGTGACGGCGGAGTCGGCCGTGGTGCTGCCCGTGCTGGTGCTCTTCGCGATGGGGCTGGTCTGGGGGCTGTTGGTGGTGGCCGCGCAGATCCAGTGCGTGGACGCGGCGCGTGCGGGAGCCCGCGCCGCTGCCCGCCAGGATCCGGCCGACGCGGTGGCGGAGGTGGCCCGTGGGGTGGCACCGGGCGGTGCGAGCGTCACGGTCAGCCGGGAGGGGGACCGGGTTCGAGTGGCCGTGGTGGCCAAGCCGCCGGCGCTGAGCGGTCTGCCTTTCGAAGTGCGGGAGGAGGCCGTGGCGGACGCGGAGGAGACGGTGGGGGTCGGGGGATGAGGAGCAGGACAGTGATGCCGGCGGACGCCGATCGGGGTTCCGCCACCGTCTGGAGCCTCGGTGCCATCGCGGTGCTGTGCGTGGTGTTCGGGATCGTGCTCGCGATGGGGCACGCCGTCGTGACCCGGCATCGCGCGGCCGGCGGTGCGGATCTCGCGGCGCTCGCGGCGGCGGACCACTGGGCGCAGGGTGCCGCGGCGGCCTGCGCCCGGGCGGACGAGGTGGCCCGTGCGCAGGGCACCCGGCTCGTGCGGTGCGCGATCGTCGGCGATACCTCGGACGTGACGGCGGCGTCGGGGCGGGGTCCGTTCGCGGCGGAGGTCAGGGCACGGGCGGGGCCTGCGGGTCCGGACCCGGCGTCGGTCCCTCCACCGGCAGGTCTCGCGGGTCCGGTTCCACCACCGCCCCCTCCACCGGCAGGTCTCCCGGGCCCGGTTCCACCACCGCCCCCTCCAGGAGCTGCTCACCAGGCCGCTCCCCAGCCCCAGCCCCAGACTCAGCCTCAGCCTCAGCCTCAGCCTCAGCCTCAGCCCTAACCTCCCCCTCCTCCCCGGCCTTCTCCTCCGGCGCTCCCCGAAGCAGCACCGTGAGAAGGCGCACAGCCCCCCGCTTGTGCAACGGATCGTTGCCGTTGCCGCACTTGGGGGACTGGATGCAGGACGGGCAGCCGGCCTCGCACTCGCAGGAGGCGATGGCCTGGCGGGTGGCGGTCAGCCAGGCGGCGGCGGTGTGGAAGGCGCGCTCCGCGAAGCCCGCGCCGCCAGGGTGGCCGTCGTAGACGAAGACCGTGGGGAGCAGGGTGTCGGGGTGCAGGGGGACCGAGACTCCGCCGATGTCCCAGCGGTCGCAGGTCGCGAAGAGGGGGAGCATGCCGATCGAGGCGTGTTCGGCGGCGTGCAGGGCGCCGCCGAGGATCTCCGGGTTGATCCGGGCCTCGTCGAGCTGGTCCTCGGTGACCGTCCACCACACCGCGCGGGTGCGCAACGTACGAGGAGGGAGGTCGAGTTTGGTCTCGCCCAGGACTTCGCCGGTGATGAGCCGGCGGCGCAGGAAGGAGACGACCTGGTTGGTGACCTCGACGGAGCCGTAGCACAGGCGGCCGTCGCCCCAGGGGATCTCGGTGTCCGTGGACAGGACGGAGATGGCGGTGGTGTCGCGGGCGACCGTCGAATAGGACGGGTTGGCCTGCTCCACCAGGGCCACCGAGTCCTCCAGGTCCAGGGAGCGCACGAGGTAGGTGAGGCCCTGGTGGAGGTGGACCGCGCCCTCGTGGACGGTCGTGTGGGCCGAGCCCGCGTCGACCGTGCCCATGAGGCGGCCCGTACCGGCTTCCACTATCTGGACCGGGCGACCGCCTTCGCCACGGATGTCGGCCAGGTCGGCGGCCCGTTCCCGGCGGGTCCAGTGCCAGGCCTTGGTCCGGCGGCGCAGGAGCTTCGCGGCCTCCAGCTGGGGGAGCAGTTCCTCGCAGGCGGGGCCGAAGAGGGGCAGGTCGTCGTCGGTGAGCGGGAGTTCGGCCGCGGCCGCGCACAGGTGCGGGGCGAGGACGTACGGGTTGTCGGGGTCGAGGACCGTGGATTCGACGGGCTGGTCGAACAGGGCCTCGGGGTGGTGGACGAGGTAGGTGTCCAGGGGGTCGTCGCGGGCGACCAGGACGGCCAGCGCGCCCTGTCCTGAGCGGCCCGCGCGGCCCGCCTGCTGCCACAGGGAGGCACGGGTGCCCGGGTAGCCGGCGATCACGACGGCGTCCAACCCCGAGACGTCGATGCCGAGTTCGAGGGCGGTGGTGGCGGCGAGGCCGAGGAGTTCGCCGGAGTGGAGGGCCTGTTCGAGGGCGCGGCGTTCCTCGGGGAGGTAGCCGCCGCGGTAGGCGGCGACGCGCCGGGCGAGGGAGCGGTCGATCTCGGCGAGGCGCTCCTGGGCGATCACCGCGATCAGCTCGGCGCCGCGCCGGGAGCGGACGAAGGCGACCGAGCGCACGCCCTGCAGGGTGAGGTCGGTCAGCAGGTCGGCGGTCTCGGCGGTGGCCGTGCGGCGGACCGGGGCGCCTCTCTCGCCGTGCAGTTCGGTGAGCGGGGGTTCCCAGAGGGCGAAGACCAGTTCACCGCGCGGTGAGGCGTCGTCGGCCACCTCGACCACCGGGAGGCCGGTGAGGCGGCGCGCTGCGACCGAGGGCTCAGCGGCGGTCGCGGAGGCCAGCAGGAAGACGGGGGAGGAGCCGTAGCGGGCGCAGAGGCGGCGCAGTCGGCGCAGGACCTGGGCGACGTGCGAGCCGAAGACGCCGCGGTAGGTGTGGCATTCGTCGATGACGACGTACTTCAGCGACTTCAGGAAGGAGGCCCAGCGGGGGTGGGACGGGAGGATGCCGCGGTGGAGCATGTCCGGGTTGGTCAGGACATAGTTCGCGTACTGGCGGATCCACTCGCGTTCCTCGAACGGGGTGTCACCGTCGTACACGGCGGGACGTACCGCATTTCCCAGAGGTTGTGAAAGTTCCTTCACGGATCGCCGCTGGTCTGCGGCGAGCGCCTTGGTCGGGGCGAGGTAGAGAGCGGTGGCGCCGCGGCCGTTCGGGGCCTCGGAGCCGTCCAGGAGGGTCGAGAGCACCGGGACCAGGTAGGCCAGCGACTTGCCGGAAGCAGTCCCTGTGGCGACGATCACGGATTCGCCGTCCAGGGCGTGCTCGGCGGCCCGTGCCTGGTGGGCCCAGGGGTGTTCGATACCGGCCGACTGGACGGCGGCGATGACTTCCGAACGAATCCGGTCAGGCCAGACGGCATGACGGCCCTCACGTGGGGGCAAGTGCTCCGTATGAGTGATGCGCGAGGCCCGGCTCGGCCCGGAAGCGAGTCGGCCCAGGACCGTGCCCGGCGAGAGCCGGGAAACGGGGTCCGTCGGGGATCTGTCGGATCGATGATTCTTGGCCATCGGCACCGAGTGTGTCACTGGCGTGACGGACAATGGGACCAAGGCGTCGTGCACGCCTGCCGGTAAGTGATTGAATGCCATCGCGGCTGGCGATCCGTTCCGGGGGCTCTGCCGAGGTGTCCCGAGGGGCGACCGCTCGATAGCAAGGTGCTGGAGGATCCGTGGACCTGTCCCTGTCGACCCGTACCGTCGGCGATCGTACGGTCGTCGAGGTCGGTGGAGAAATCGACGTATATACCGCGCCAAAGCTGCGCGAGCAGTTGGTCGAGCTGGTGAACGACGGGAGTTTCCACCTCGTCGTCGACATGGAGGGCGTCGACTTCCTCGACTCCACCGGGCTCGGCGTGCTGGTCGGCGGCCTGAAGCGGGTGCGTGCCCATGAGGGCTCGTTGCGCCTGGTCTGCAACCAGGAGCGCATTCTCAAGATCTTCCGCATCACCGGCCTCACCAAGGTGTTCCCGATCCACACCTCGGTCGAGGAAGCGGTGGCGGCCACCGACTGACCACCGTCCCACGGAGCGGGAAAGGACCGCTCCAGGACGGAAGAAGTACCAACAGGGGGTCCGGGCTTTCGGCGGCCCGGTCCCCCGACAGCACGCCCGAAGTCTTAGGGGGATGCATGGCCACCGTTGAACTCCGCTTCAGCGCGCTGCCCGAGCACGTCAGGACCGCCCGACTGGTGGCGGCAGCGGTGGCGCGCAGGGCCGGAGTGGACGAGGCCGTCCTCGACGAGGTCAGACTCGCGGTCGGCGAGGCCTGTACCCGTGCCGTGGGGCTGCACCAGAGCGGTGGCATCACCGCCCCCGTGAAGGTGCTGCTGATCGAGGAGGAGAAGCAGTTCTCCATCGAGGTCGGCGACGAGGCGCCGCATGCGGCCCCCGGTGACAGCGCTTCGGGATCGGCGGGCGACGATGTGGACATCGAGGAGGACGAGATGGGTCTCGCTGTCATCAGCGGGCTCGTCGACGATGTCGAGGTGACCGCAGGAGAGCACGGCGGACTGATCCGCATGACCTGGCCGACCACGCCGCCGGCCGCGGTCCTCTCCTGAGTTCACCCCAGTTCAGCCATTGAACTAACTCTCGTACGATCTTCAAGGGCCCTGCTGAGCAGGGCCCTTGGTGTTTTTCAGTCGCACCCCGGGAATTCGTGAATCTATTCACGATCAATGGCCCGATAATTCGATCAAGCGCCGACGCAGGCGTCAATGCCTTCGGGGCATTACTCCATTCGGGTTCCGTGGCGTGTTGTCGATCATTTGCTGTAGGGCATGTGAAGGCTAATTCCGTTTACCGCGCTCTGTTTTGATCAGGTGCGGGTACCTAGAATCCGTCCACATCTTGAGCTCAGCACAGGCGTCAAGGAGGACGAATGGCGGGGCTTTCTACCCCTCAGCAGTTGGATCACCCCACAACCCTCGCAGCAGCGGTACTGACCGACGGCAACCGGGTCATCGTGATCGTGATCGCGGTGGTCGCCCTGGCCGCGCTCGTGGTCGCGGGCGTCCTGGTACGCCAGGTGCTCGCGGCGGGCGAGGGCACCGACAAGATGAAGGAGATCGCGTCGGCGGTCCAGGAAGGCGCCAACGCCTATCTGGCCCGACAGATGCGCACACTGGGCGTATTCGCCGTCGTGGTCTTCTTCCTGCTCATGCTGCTGCCCGCGGACGACTGGAATCAGCGCGCCGGACGATCGGTGTTCTTCTTGATCGGCGCGGGTTTCTCGGCGGCCACCGGCTATATCGGCATGTGGCTCGCCGTGCGCAGTAATGTGCGGGTCGCCGCGGCGGCCCGGGAAGCGACCCCGGCGGAGGGAGAACCCGAAAAGGATCTCATCACCGTCTCGCACAAAGCCATGAAGATCGCTTTCCGCACGGGCGGCGTCGTCGGCATGTTCACGGTGGGGCTCGGTCTGCTGGGCGCCTCGTGCGTGGTGCTGGTGTACGCGGCCGACGCGCCGAAGGTGCTCGAAGGCTTCGGCCTCGGCGCGGCCCTGATCGCGATGTTCATGCGTGTCGGCGGCGGCATCTTCACCAAGGCCGCCGACGTCGGCGCCGACCTGGTCGGCAAGGTCGAGAAGGGCATTCCGGAGGACGACCCGCGCAATGCCGCGACCATCGCCGACAACGTGGGCGACAACGTCGGCGACTGCGCGGGCATGGCGGCCGACCTCTTCGAGTCGTACGCCGTGACCCTGGTGGCCGCGCTGATCCTCGGCAAGGCCGCCTTCGGCGACTCCGGACTGGCCTTCCCGCTGATCGTGCCCGCGATCGGCGTCGTCACCGCCATGATCGGCATCTTCGCGGTCGCCCCGCGCAGGACCGACCGCAGCGGCATGTCCGCGATCAACCGCGGCTTCTTCATCTCCGCGGTGATCTCGCTCGTACTGGTCGCGGTGGCCGTCTTCGTCTACCTGCCCGGAAAGTACTCGGACCTGGATGGCGTCACCGATGCCGCGATCCGGGCCAAGGACGGCGATCCGCGGATCCTCGCGGTCGTCGCGGTGGCGATCGGCATCGTGCTGGCGGCCGTCATCCAGCAGCTGACCGGCTACTTCACCGAGACCACCCGCCGCCCGGTGCGCGACATCGGCAAGACCTCGCTCACGGGGCCCGCCACCGTCGTTCTCGCCGGAATCTCGCTGGGTCTCGAATCGGCCGTCTACACCGCCTTGTTGATCGGCCTGGGCGTCTACGGTGCCTTCCTGCTCGGCGGTACGTCGATCATGCTCGCGCTGTTCGCGGTCGCGCTGGCCGGCACCGGCCTGCTCACCACGGTCGGCGTGATCGTCGCCATGGACACCTTCGGGCCGGTCTCCGACAACGCGCAGGGCATCGCGGAGATGTCCGGCGACGTCGAGGGCGCAGGCGCGCAGGTGCTCACCAACCTGGACGCGGTCGGCAACACCACCAAGGCCATCACCAAGGGCATCGCCATCGCCACCGCCGTCCTGGCCGCGTCGGCGCTCTTCGGGTCGTACCGGGACGCGATCACCACGAATGTGGCGGACGTGGGCGAGAAACTCACCGGGGCGGGTGCGCCACTGACCCTCTCCATGGACATCTCGCAGCCCAACAACCTCGTCGGGCTCATCGCGGGCGCCGCGGTCGTCTTCCTCTTCTCGGGGCTGGCGATCAGCGCGGTCTCGCGGTCGGCGGGAGCGGTGGTCTACGAGGTGCGGCGGCAGTTCCGCGAGCACCCCGGGATCATGGACTACACCGAGAAGCCGGAGTACGGGCGAGTCGTCGACATCTGTACGAAGGACGCTCTTCGGGAGCTGGCCACACCGGGTCTGCTCGCCGTGATGGCGCCCATCTTCATCGGGTTCACGCTCGGTGTCGGCGCGCTCGGCTCGTATCTCGCCGGCGCGATCGGCGCGGGCACGCTGATG
The DNA here is from genome assembly GCF_053599215.1 of Streptomyces sp. NPDC001002. NCBI lineage: Bacteria > Bacillati > Actinomycetota > Actinomycetes > Kitasatosporales > Streptomycetaceae > Streptomyces > Streptomyces sp. NPDC001002. The sequence goes on from NZ_JBSFLV010000006.1 coordinate 150,226, forward strand.
GCGGTGTTCCTCGCCAACTCCGGTGGCGCGTGGGACAACGCCAAGAAACTCGTCGAGGACGGTCACCACGGCGGCAAGGGCAGTGAGGCCCACGCCGCCACCGTGATCGGCGACACGGTCGGTGACCCCTTCAAGGACACCGCTGGACCTGCGATCAACCCGCTGCTGAAGGTGATGAACCTGGTGTCGCTGCTCATCGCGCCCGCGGTCATCAAGTTCAGTTACGGCGCCGACAAGAATCTCGGCGTCCGGATCACGATCGCGGTCCTGGCGTTCCTGGTCATCGTCGGGTCGGTCTACATCTCCAAGCGGCGCGGGATCACCATGGGCGACGAGGAGGAGGACGGGGACCAGACGGCCAAGTCGCCGGATCCCGCGGTGGTTTCGTAGGCGGTCCCACGACACGGTCCGACCAGGTCGGCCCAAGGGGCGGGCGGGAGGCGCGCGTTGACGCGTCGACCGCCCGCCCTCGTGTGTGTGCGCCCTTTTCGTGAGCCTTCTCTCGCCTGGTGCAAATGGCTTCAAAAGCGTCTGTAGTGGACGACCGGCATACGGCTGACGTGTGCGCGGCGTGTATGTTCCGGGGCCGAGAGCCATGGAAGGGACCAATCCGGTGAACAAGAAGCTCACGGCCGCGCTGTCCGGCGGTGCGGTACTGGTACTGGCGCTGTCGGGATGCAGCAGCGACGACAGCAACGAGAAGCTGGATGCCTGGGCCAAGCAGGTGTGCGACGCGGTGCAGCCGCAGGCCAAGAAGATCGAGGCCGCGAACGCCGCGATCCAGCAGCAGACCTCGGACAACAGCACTCCGGAGGACGTCCAGAAGACCGACGCGCAGGCGTTCCAGGACATGTCCGACGCCTACAAGGCGATCGGGGACGCCGTGGAGAAGGCCGGGGCGCCGGATGTCGACGACGGTGCGAAGAAGCAGACGGACGCGGTGAAGGAGCTCGACGGGATCGCGACGTCGTACGGCTCCTTGAAGGCGCAGGTCGACAAGCTCGACACCAAGGATCAGGCGAAGTTCGCGGACGGTCTCAAGGACATCGCGACGTCGTTGGACAAGCTGGGGCAGAGCGGGAACGACGCGCTGAAGACGTTGGAGGAGGGGGACGTGGGGAAGGCGATGGCCAAGCAGGCCACTTGTAAGAGTGCGTCGGCTTCTTCTTCGTCCACGGCCAGCTGAGGCGTGTAGTGGGCGCGGATGCGGGTGTGTGAGTGCGGGTGGGCTCGGCGTTGAGGTTGGAGCGTGTTGAGCCGGGGCCCGGCGTTGCAGGCTGTGCCCACCCGTTCCGCCCTGCGGAACGACTGCCCACAGCCGGAGCGGCGCGGGTACGGCTGCGGGTACGGCTGTCGTAGGCGTACCGCTACGCGGTTACTCGTCTGCCCGGACACAATGGGGGCGTGAGTAATTCAGGTCTGCCCACTCTGCCCGCTTCCGATCGTTCCGATGTTGCCGCTCGGCTGCGGGACGCCCTGCTCGACGCGTCCTTCACCGCCGATGGACTGCTCGATCTGCTCGGGGCGCCCGCGTATGCGGCGCTGGCCCGGAGTGAGACCGTGCCTGCGTTGAGGGCTACCAGAGGGGACACCCCGCTCGCGGTGCTCGTGCGGTTGTTTCTGTTGCAGCAGCCTGTGCCGCACGCACGCGTGGAGGGCGTTCTGCCGGTCGCCGCGTGTCTGGAAGCCGGGTGGCTCGTCGCTGTCGGCGCTGACGAGGTCGCCGCGACCGTGGACGTGCGGCCGTACGGCGGGCCCGGCGATGAGGACTGGTTCATCGTGTCCGACCTGGGGTGCGCGGTCGGCGGGGCCGGCGGCATCGGCAGCCGCGAGGAGGGCGTCGTCCTGGGCGTCGGCGGCGCGTCCACCACTCTCGCGGGCATCACCGTGCGTACGCCCGTCCCGGCCGCCCTCGACCTCGGTACCGGCTCCGGCATCCAGGCGCTGCACACCTCACGGCACGCCACGCGCGTGACGGCGACCGACGTCAACCCGCGCGCGTTGCACATCACCGCGCTCACGCTGGCGCTCTCCGGCGCGCCGGCCGCCGAGCTGCGCGAGGGCTCGCTGTTCGAGCCGGTCAAGGACGGGGAGACGTACGACCTGATCGTGTCGAACCCGCCGTTCGTGATCTCGCCGGGCGCGCGGCTGACCTACCGCGACGGCGGGATGGGCGGGGACGATCTGTGCCGCACGCTCGTTCAGCAGGCGGGGGAGCGGCTGACCGAGGGCGGGTTCGCGCAGTTCCTCGCCAACTGGCAGCACGTGGAGGGGGAGGACTGGCAGGACCGGCTCCGCTCGTGGGTGCCGCGCGGCTGCGACGCGTGGATCGTGCAGCGCGAGGTCCAGGACGTCACGCAGTACGCCGAGCTGTGGCTGCGGGACGCCGGCGACCACCGCGAGGACCCGGCCGAGTACCAGGCGCGGTACGACGCGTGGCTGGACGAGTTCGAGGCGCGCAAGGTGCGGGCCGTCGGCTTCGGCTGGATCACCCTGCGGAAGACGGATGCCGCCGAGCCCTCGATCCTCGCGGAAGAGTGGCCGCACTCGGTCGAACAACCGCTCGGGGACGCCGTACGGGCGCACTTCGAGCGGCTCGACTACCTGCGGGCGCACGACGACGCGGCGCTGCTCGAAGAGCACTTCAGGCTCGCCGTGGAGGTCATCCAGGAGCAGGTCGGGCTGCCCGGTGCCGAGGACCCCGAGCATGTGGTGCTGCGCCAGCACCGCGGGATGCGCCGGGCGACCAAGGTGGACACGGTCGGCGCGGGGTTCGCGGGCGTGTGCGACGGCTCCCTGAGCGCCGGTCGCATCCTGGACGCGATCGCCCAACTGGTCGGCGAGGACCCGGTCCTGCTGCGCGACCGCACACCGGCCCAGATCCGACTCCTGGTGGAGCAGGGCTTCATCGAACCGGCCTGATTCCGGTCGGAGCACGGCTCGGTTCGGGTCCGGGTGTGACGGGTGCGCGTCACGGCTGGGGCGCGCCCGCACCCCTGATGCCCCTGTGTCCGACCTGATGGGACTGGCCCCGAAAAGGGCTGCTGTCAGTGGCGGGTGCGAAGCTATCTTCGTGGGACAGGCCGCACGCGTTCTCGGGGGAGGCGCGCTGTCTCGGGGGAGGCACGATGGCGGGGGAGACGCCGGATCAGGGCGAGGACAGGATCATCAACGGCCGGTACCGGCTGACGCGGACGCTCGGTGCGGGCGGCATGGGTCGGGTCTGGCTCGCGTACGACGAGGAGTTGGCCTGCGAGGTCGCGATCAAGGAGATCGCGCTCGCGGACGTGCCGATGGACCCGAGCGCGCCGTCCCAGCGCATCGCGCGCGCCCGTAGCGAAGCCCGGCACGCGGCCCGCCTGCGCGGCCACCCGCACGTGGCGACCGTGCACGACGTGGTGATGCACGAGGGGCTGCCCTGGATCGTCATGGAGTACGTGCCGGATGCGGTCGACCTCCAGGCGGTCGTACGGCGGACGGGGCCGCTGTCGCCCGTCCAGACGGCCCGCATCGGGCTCGCCGTGCTCGACGCGCTGACCGCCGGGCACCGCATCGGCATCCTCCACAGGGACGTGAAACCGGCCAACATCCTTCTGGCCTCTGACGCTTCGGGCGAGCCCTACGCGCGCGTGCTGCTCACCGACTACGGCATCGCGCTCCAGCCCGAGTCCCGCGAGCCGCGCCTGACCGCCACCGCCGGCATCCTCGGCACGCCCGGCTATCTCGCCCCGGAGCGCGCGCGGGGTGAGCCGCCGACACCGGCCGCCGACCTGTTCTCCCTGGGTGCCACGCTGTACGCGGCCGTCGAGGGCCGCGGCCCCTTCGACCGCCACGGCGACTACGCCACCCTGACGGCCCTGCTCGGCGAGGAACCGACCCCGGCGCAGCGGGCCGGTGAACTGACCCCGGTGCTCCAGGGGTTGCTGGTCAAGGACCCCGTTCGCAGGTCGTCGCCCGAGACGGCCGCGCGGGGGCTGGAGCGGGTGGTGCGGGGGGCTCCGCAAGGGGCGGCCGACGGGGGCGGAGGAGGGGGATTCGGGCCACCTGTCGGGTACGTCCAGGGTGTGCCGCCCGGGTACGTGGGCGGTCCGGTGCCGGGGTACGTCAGCAGTCCTGAGCCGGGATACGTCGGCAGTCCTGAGCAGGGTTACGTCGGCGGCCAGCCGCCGGAGTACGCGGCCGGCTGGAGTGGCGGTCCCGGGGCGGGGGCTCCGCAGACTCCGGGTGCGCCCCAGGGCCCGAACTCCCCACAGACACCGCACACTCCGGCGGGCGGTCCTGCGGGTCCTGCCGGCCCGCCCACGCCCGGCGCCACGCCGGGGGCGCCGCCCGGGGCATCGGCCTACGACATGTGGGCGCCGCCCACCCCGCAGCGCGCCGTGGATCCGGCCAACCCGTACGCGCAGCCGGCGCCCGAGGGTGTCACTCCGGCGTCCGCTCCAGGGAGTGCGGGTTCGGGGCCGTACGGCGGAGGAGGCGTCCCGCCGACGTACGCGCAGGGTGGCGCACCGCCCTACCCAGGCGGCGCCCCTACACCGCCGTATCCAGGCGGCGGCCCGACACCGCCGTATCCAGGTGCCGGCACGACACCGACCCACGCGAGCGGCGGCCCAGGTGGTTATTGGAGTTCTGCCGCCCCTACGGCTCACGGGCCCGGTGGTCCGATCGGGCCCGGTAGCGGTGGGCCCGCGTTGCCTCCAGGGGCGCCCGGGAAGCGGCGGTTGGCGGTGGTCGCGCTCGTCGTGGGGGTCGTGCTCGTCATCGCCGGTGGTGCGTGGGGGGTTGTCTCCCTGGTCGGCGGGGACGGTGGCGGGGGCAAGAACAGTGCGGCGACGAAGAAGTCCGCGTCGCCGAGCGTGTCGCCGAGTTCGGCGGCGCCGACCGGGCCGGTGCTGCCGTACGGGGATGTGGTGGGGCTCAGCCGGCCGCTGGAGACCGGGGACTGTGTGAAGGCGGTCTGGTCGGGGACGCCGTTCGAGTCGGCGCCGAACCTCGGGGTCGTGGACTGCAGGAACGACTGGCCCGACGGGCAGGTCGTGGCGGTCGACACGGCCACCGATTACGCCGACGCCCGCGCTCAGGGCGCGCGGCGCTGCGAGAGCCAGAGCAGGGCGGTCGTGGACGCGCTGCCGGACGCGGCCGGGTACGCCGTCGTACCGACGAAGGAGGGGTTCGGGGCGGCCGACAGCGGTACGGCGTGTCTCGTACTGGGACGGCATGCGGCGATCGGCGGCGAGGTGGGCAGTTTCCGGGACGCGGGTTCGAATCTGTGGGTCGGTCAGATGAGTGTCGGCGACTGCTGGGAGTACGTGGAGGTGGAGGACGGCTACAAGGCGCCGCTCACCGACTGCGCCGAGCCGCACACCGACCAGGTCATAGGCGCTGTCCAGGCGCCGGAGAAGATGAGTTTCAAGAAGGGGTCCGAGAACGCGACCAAACTCTGCGGCAACAAGTTCGAGTCGACCTGGGCGCCGGGGTCGGAGCGGGTCGTGTACGGCTGGGTGGCCGATCAGGACGACTGGGACCGGGGCTTCAGCAAGGTGGTGTGCACGGTGAGTCGCTCGGACAACACGAAGACGACCGGAAAGATACCTGTGCCCGGCTCCGTATGAGCCGGGTGCGGGACGGGTGCTCCGGTGAGCCCACAGGCGCGTCGGCCCCGCGTTCACCTGGGGTTCGTCTGTGCGCCGTCCGCTCGTGTCAGCCTCCACGGGCCGGGCACGCGCGGACGGGAGAAAAGGGGCAACGGGAGCATGGAGAGCGGACCTGCGATCTTCGCGGGAGTGGTGTTCGCCCTGTTCGGAGGCGGGCTGCTGGTGTGGACGGTGAGCCGGGCGCGGCAGGGGGAATCGGTCGCGCAGGGTGTGAGTCCGGTCGCATCGGTGACGATCGCGAGCCTCGCGTCGCTGATCGCGCTGGTTCTCGGCGTCTGGTGCTTCACAAGGGTCTGAAAGCGGGCCCGGAGCTGGGACTCCGACAACTGGGAGGCGACCCTCCGGTCAGGCGCGAAAGAGCCGGTGGGTACTCCGGGCGGCAGGAATGGCGGTAGTCGGGTTACCGTTCGAGTGGCCGTTGCGGGCTTTTCCCGTTTGACACGGGGGCGGGATGTACCGTCACACTCCGCAGCGTCACCATGACCCGACCCCGGCTGGAACGCCTGGGGAGGCCCCAGCGTCGACCGGAGAGAAGAGCGAAGTTGTCCCCGACCAGCGAGACCGCACACGGCGGCCGCCGACTCGTCATTGTCGAGTCGCCCGCCAAGGCGAAGACGATCAAGGGCTACCTTGGCCCCGGATATGTCGTCGAGGCGAGTGTCGGGCACATCCGCGACCTTCCCAACGGCGCCGCGGAGGTGCCCGAGAAGTACACGGGCGAGGTCCGTCGGCTCGGCGTGGACGTCGAGCACGACTTCGAGCCGATCTATGTGGTCAACGCCGACAAGCGGGCCCAGGTCAAGAAGCTCAAGGACCTGCTCAAGGACTCCGACGAACTCTTCCTGGCCACCGATGAGGACCGCGAGGGCGAAGCCATCGCGTGGCACCTCCTGGAGGTCCTGAAGCCCAAGGTCCCGGTCAAGCGCATGGTGTTCCACGAGATCACCAAGGACGCGATCCGCGCCGCCGTGGCCAACCCGCGCGACCTCAACCAGCTGATGGTCGACGCCCAGGAGACCCGACGCATCCTCGACCGCCTCTACGGCTACGAGGTCTCGCCGGTCCTGTGGAAGAAGGTCATGCCGCGCCTGTCGGCCGGCCGTGTCCAGTCCGTCGCGACCCGGCTCGTGGTGGAGCGGGAGCGCGAGCGCATCGCGTTCCGTTCCGCCGAGTACTGGGATCTGACGGGCACCTTCGGGACCGGCCGGGCCGGTGACGCGAGCGACCCGTCGTCCCTCGTCGCCCGACTCCAGGCCGTCGACGGCAAGCGGGTCGCCCAGGGCCGTGACTTCGACTCCCTGGGCCAGCTCAAGAGCGCGAACACCCTCCACCTCGACGAGGCCAACGCCCGCGCGCTGGCCGCCGCTCTGGAGAACACGCGGTTCGCCGTCCGCTCCGTCGAGTCGAAGCCGTACCGCCGCTCGCCGTACGCGCCGTTCCGTACGACGACGCTCCAGCAGGAGGCCAGCCGCAAGCTCGGTTTCGGCGCGAAGGCCACGATGCAGGTCGCGCAGAAGCTGTACGAGAACGGCTACATCACCTACATGCGTACGGACTCCACGACCCTGAGCGAGACGGCCGTCAGTGCCGCCCGCGCCCAGGTGACGCAGCTGTACGGCGCCGACTACCTGCCGGCCCAGCCGCGTGTGTACGCCGGGAAGGTCAAGAACGCGCAGGAGGCGCACGAGGCGATCCGCCCGTCGGGTGATCGTTTCCGCACGCCCGCCGAGACCGGCCTGACCGGCGACCAGTTCCGGCTCTACGAGCTGATCTGGAAGCGGACCGTCGCCTCCCAGATGAAGGACGCGGTCGGCAACAGCGTCACCGTGAAGATCGGCGGCACCGCGGCCGACGGCCGGGACGTCGAGTTCAGCGCCTCCGGCAAGACGATCACCTTCCACGGCTTCCTCAAGGCCTACGTCGAAGGCGCGGACGACCCGAACGCCGAGCTGGACGACCGCGAGCGCCGGCTGCCCCAGGTCGCCGAGGGCGACGCGCTGACCGCCGAGGAGCTCACGGTCGACGGGCACGCCACCAAGCCCCCGGCCCGCTACACCGAGGCCAGCCTCGTCAAGGAGCTCGAAGAGCGCGAGATCGGCCGCCCGTCGACGTACGCGTCGATCATCGGCACGATCCTCGACCGCGGCTACGTCTTCAAGAAGGGCACGGCCCTGGTGCCGTCCTTCCTGTCCTTCGCCGTGGTCAACCTCCTGGAGAAGCACTTCGGGCGGCTCGTCGACTACGACTTCACCGCCAAGATGGAGGACGACCTCGACCGCATCGCCAGCGGTGAGGCGCAGGCCGTGCCGTGGCTGCGGCGCTTCTACTTCGGCGAGGGCGAGGCGCGCGGCGCCGCCGAGGCCGGCAACGGCGACGGCGACCACCTGGGCGGCCTCAAGGAGCTCGTCACCGACCTGGGCGCGATCGACGCCCGCGAGGTGTCGTCCTTCCCGGTCGGCAACGACATCGTGCTGCGCGTGGGCCGCTACGGCCCCTACGTCGAGCGCGGCGAGAAGGACTCCGAGAACCACCAGCGCGCCGACGTGCCCGAGGACCTCGCGCCGGACGAGCTGAGCATCGAGCACGCGGAGGAGCTGCTCGCCAAGCCGAGCGGTGACTTCGAGCTGGGCGCCGACCCCGAGTCGGGCCACCAGATCATCGCCCGCGACGGCCGCTACGGCCCGTACGTCACCGAGGTGCTCCCCGAGGGCACCCCGAAGACCGGGAAGAACGCCGTCAAGCCGCGTACGGCCTCGCTGTTCAAGTCGATGACCCTCGACACGGTGACGCTGGCCGACGCGCTCAAGCTGATGTCGCTGCCGCGCGTCGTCGGCACGGACGCGGACGGCGTGGAGATCACCGCGCAGAACGGCCGCTACGGCCCGTACCTGAAGAAGGGCACGGACTCGCGGTCGCTGACGGCCGAGGACCAGCTCTTCACGATCACGCTGGAAGAGGCGCAGGCGATCTACGCCCAGCCCAAGCAGCGGGGCCGCGCCGCCGCCAAGCCGCCGCTGAAGGAACTGGGCACGGACCCGGTCAGCGAGAAGCCGGTCGTGGTGAAGGACGGCCGCTTCGGGGCGTACGTCACCGACGGGGAGACCAACGCGACCCTGCGCTCCGGCGACAGCGTCGAGGAGATCACCCCGGAGCGCGGCTACGAGCTGCTCGCCGAGAAGCGCGCCAAGTCGCCCGCCAAGAAGACCGCGAAGAAGGCGCCCGCCAAGAAGGCCGCACCGGCCAAGAAGGCGACGGCGGCCAAGAAGACCGCGGCGAAGAAGACGACGACGGCCGCCAAGAAGACGACCACGAAGAAGGCCGCCACCAAGACGGTCGCCAAGAAGGCGACGGCTTCGAACTCGGCCGACGACTGACAGAGGTTCAGGGCAGGCGTTCAGGGCGGGGCCTTTTGTGGGCCCCGCCCTTCACGTTCCGTTCGCGAAACGAACGCCTCGGCATCAGTTTGGTGTCGGGGCGTGCGCACGTTCGGGTGGGCGCCGTGTCCTGTCAGTCCGTCCCGATAGGCTGAAAGCATGACGCGAGCCGAGCAGCCAACGGCCCACCACCCGGCCCCCGACGACGCCCTTGTCGCGGACTCCCGCGAGCGCGCCGTCCGCGCCCTGTTGCGCCAACCGCAGTTGAAGCGATTGTGGAGCGCACAGTTCGTGGGGTCCGTCGGCGACACCCTCGCCCTGCTGGCGCTGGTGCTCCTCGCCCTGCAGGCGGCGATCGCCGAGGGCTCTTTCGGCGGCGGCTACCGAGGCGTGGCGTTCGCAGTGGCGACCGTTTTCGCCGTGCGCGTCCTCGCGACGCTCCTCTTCGGCGCCGTGCTCCTGGGCCCGCTCACCTCGCTGACCTCGCACGAGGGCCCGCTGGACCGCCGCTGGACCATGGTCGGCGCCGACGGACTGCGCGCCCTGGTGCTCATCGTCGCGCCCCTGTGGATCGACTGGACGCCGGACGACGCACTGGCCGTCCTCCTGGTCACCGCCTTCGTCACCGGCGTCGCCGAGCGCTTCTGGACGGTGTGCCGCGAGAGCGCGGCCCCCGCGCTGCTGCCGGCCCCGCCCCTGGAGGGCGCGACGGTACGACCGCTGCCGGACCACATGGACGCGCTGCGCCGCCTCTCGCTGCGCACGACCTTCGTGGCGATTCCCGCCGCGGCCGTCGTGCTCGTCGTCGCGGGGCTCCTCAACAACCTGCTGGGCACCGGGATCGAGTGGTTCGCGCAGCACCAGGCGGCCCTCGCGTCGTACGTCGCGGCCGGACTGTTCGCCGCGTCCCTGTCCGTGGTGACCTTCCTGGAGCTGCCCGACGCCCGTACGCCACGCGCGCGTTCACCGCTGGAGGGCCTGCGCCGCCCCAAGACGGGCAGCGGCGTCGACAAGGGCCGCACCGGAGCCATCCCGCTGCTGGTGCCGGCCACCGCCGCGATCGCCGGTGCGATCGCCGCGGCCGTCTCCGTGTCCGTGCTGCACGCCAAGGACCTGGGCGGCGGCCCGGTGACGTACGGGCTGCTGGTGTTCGGGCTGACCGGCGGTGTCGTCGTCGGCATCCGTACGGCGCCCAAGGTGCTGGTGTCGCTGTCGCGGCGCCGGCTGCTCGCGCTGGCGATCGCCTTCACCGGCGTCGCCCTGCTGGCCGCGGGGCTCGTCCCGGACGTCACCACGGTGCTGCTGATCGTCGCGCTGGCCGGCGTCGGCGCGGGCGTGGCCGCCAACACCGGGCACACCCTGCTCGACCAGGAGGCCGAGGACTCCCGGCGCGCCCGCACCACCGAGCATCTGCACGCGGTGGTACGGGTCTTCGTGGCGCTCGGCGCGGTGATCGCCCCGCTGGTCGCCGCCGGAATCGGGCCGCACCGGCTTGAGAACGGCAAGTTCGTGTTCGCGCACGGCGGCGCCGCCTTCACCCTGATGCTGGTCGGCGCGCTGCTGCTGCCGCTGGCCGCGATGGTGCTTGCCAAGGCCGACGACCGCTCCGGGGTGCCGCTGCGGCACGACCTGCGCGACGCGCTGCTCGGCGGCGACGACCCGGTGACGGTGCCCGCGACGAGCGGTTTCTTCATCGCCCTTGAGGGCGGCGACGGCGCCGGGAAGTCCACCCAGGCCGAGGCGCTCGCCGAGTGGATAAGGGCCAAGGGCCACGAGGTCGTGGTGACGCGCGAGCCCGGGGCGACGCCGGTGGGCAAGCGCCTGCGGTCGATCCTGCTGGACGTGTCGAGCGCGGGACTCTCGCACCGCGCGGAGGCGCTGCTGTACGCGGCGGACCGCGCGGAGCACGTGGACACCGTGGTCAGGCCCGCCCTTGAGCGCGGCGCGGTGGTCGTCTCGGACCGCTACATCGACTCCTCGGTGGCCTACCAGGGCGCGGGCCGCGACCTGTCCCCGACGGAGATCGCCCGCATCAACCGCTGGGCGACCGACGGCCTCGTACCGCATCTGACCGTCCTGCTGGACGTGTCCCCGGACGTCGCCCGCGAGCGCTTCACCGAGGCGCCGGACCGACTGGAGTCCGAGCCCGCCGAGTTCCACGCGCGTGTGCGCTCCGGCTTCCTCACGCTGGCCGCGGCCGACCCCGGGCGCTACCTCGTCGTGGACGCGGGCCAGGAGCCCGAAGCCGTCACGACCGTCGTACGCCACCGGCTCGACCAGATGCTGCCGCTGTCCGAGGCCGAGGTGAAGGCCCAGGAGGAGGCGCGGAAGAAGGCCGAGGAGGACGCCCGGCGCAGGGCGGAGGAAGAGGCCGCGCGCAAGGCGGAGGAGGAGCGGCTGGAGCGCGAGCGCCAGGAGCAGTTGGAGCGGCTGCGCGCCGAAGAAGAGGAGCGCAAGCGGCGCGAGCTGGAGGAGGCGCAGCGGCGCGAGGCCGAGCGGCAGGCGGAGGAGGCCCGGCTGCGCGCCGAGGAGGCCCGCCGCCGTGCCGAGGAGGAGCGCGTCCGGCTCCTCGCGGAGGAGAAGGCCCGCGCCGAGGAGGAGGCCCGCCGCAAGGTCGAGGAGGACCGGCGCCGCAAGCAGGCCGAGGAGGAGGCCCGGCTGCACGCCGAGGCCGAGGCCCGACGCCTGGAGAAGCAGCGCAAGGCGGAGGAAGCGCTGCTGCGGGCCGAGGAGGCACGGCGACTGGCGGAACGGGCTGCGGCTGCGGCGGAGGCGGGGCCGGGGACTGCGACAGGGCCGGCGACGGGGTCGGGGCCGGCGGGTGCCGGGGGTTCGGCCGGCGCGGCTGCGTCAGGGGCGGCTGCGGCTGCTTCGGGGGCGCGGCCGGAGGCGACGACTGTGCCGACGCCGGTTGTGTCGCCGACGGAGGCCGCGGATGGCGTGAAGGGGTCCGGCGGGGCTGAGGCTTCTGGTGGGCCGGCCAAGTCCGGTGGGGCGGCGGACGATACGGCTGTGCTGCGGCCGGTGCGTGAGGACGACGCCGATGGTTCTGGTGGCGGGCGCGCAGGCAAGGAGTCCGCGTCCGAGGTGACGGCGCAGTTGCCGCAGCCACCGGCTCCCGCGGGGGCCGCCGACGAGACGGCGGTACTGCCGCCGGTTACGCCGGGTGCGGCTGATGAGACGGCCGTGTTGCCCTCGGTCGGGTCGGGTGCGGCGGACGAGACGGCCGTGCTGCCGCCCGTGCCGCCGGGCGCGGCCGACGAGACCGCCGTACTGCCTCCCGTCCGGGACGACGCGCCTGCAGATCGGGTTCCGCCGGGATTCTTCCGGGAGGGGCCGGCCGAGGCGCCGCCCGAGCGGGGCGAGGACCGTACGCGGGAGATGCCCCAGGTCGACGCCGAGGGCGCGCCCAAGCGGCGGCCGCGGTCGGACTGGGCCGAGGAGACGCCGTTGGACGATCTGCCGTCGCTGGCGGACGAGTTGCTCGGTCCGCGGGACGACGACGAGATCGACGAGGGGCGTGGACGGCGTTGGGGGCGGCGGGGCTGAGGCCGCTGTCCGCGGGGGCCCGGGTTGACGTTGGTTGTTCGGTCGGCTGCGTTGCGGCCGGCCGCTGCCTTCGCTGCTTCCGCTGACTCCGTTGCTGGGTCGGCGTCCTGGCTCGGGGCGGCGCAGAGCCCCGTTCGGAGGCGGCTCGCAGGCTCGTTCGGAGCCGGACCGGCGCCCGTCCCGGACCCCGTTGTCAGTGGTGGCCCGCACAATGGAAGCCGCATCGCGAAACGTGACGGAAGGGCGGGGTGAGGCATGACCGTCTGGGACGACCTCGTCGGCCAGGAGAAGGTGGCCGAGCAGCTCGCCGCCGCTGCCCGGGACGCCGACGCCCTGGTCACGGCGGCCGGTACCGACACCCCGCCGCCCGAGGCGTCGAAGATGACGCACGCGTGGCTCTTCACCGGGCCGCCGGGCGCCGGGCGTACGCAGACGGCAAGGGCGTTCGCCGCCGCCCTGCAGTGCGTGTCCCCGGACCGGGCGCTCGGCGGATCCCCGGGCTGCGGGTTCTGCGAGGGCTGTCATACGGCGCTCATCGGCACGCACGCCGACGTCACCACCGTCGCCGCCGTGGGCACGCAGATCCTCGCCGACGACATGCGGGACACCGTCCGGAAGTCGTTCACGTCACCGGCGACCGGCCGCTGGCAGATCATCCTCGTCCAGGACGCCGAGCGGCTGAACGAGAAGTCGGCCAACGCCGTCCTCAAGGCCGTCGAGGAACCCGCCCCCCGCACGGTCTGGCTGCTCTGCGCGCCCTCGCTGGAGGACGTGCTGCCCACCATCCGCTCCCGCTGCCGCCACCTCAACCTGCTGACGCCCTCGGTCGACGCCGTGGCCGACATGCTCGTACGGAGGGAAGGGATCGAACCGGCCGTCGCCGCCGCCGCGGCCCGCGCCACCCAGGGGCACGTCGACCGCGCCCGCCGCCTCGCCACCGACCCGGCCGCCAGGGAGCGGCGCACCGCGGTGCTGAAGCTGCCGCTGCGGGTCGAGGACGTCGGCAGCGCGCTCAAGGCCGCCCAGGAGCTCGTCGACGCGGCTGCCGAGGACGCCAAGCAGCTCGCCGAGGAGGTGGACGGCAAGGAGACCGAGGAGCTGAAGGCGGCGATGGGCGGGGGCCAGGGCAGCCGGATGCCGCGTGGCACGGCGGGGGTGATGAAGGACCTGGAGGACAAGCAGAAGCGGCGCCGCACGCGTACGCAGCGCGACAGCCTCGACCTCGCCCTGACCGACCTCACGTCCTTCTACCGAGACGTCCTCGCCCTCCAGTTCGGCTCCCGCGTCGCCATCGCCAACGCGGACGCCGGCGACACCCTGGACCGCCTCGCCCGCGCGGGCTCCCCGGAGTCGACCCTCCGCCGTATCGAGGCGATCGCCGCGTGCCGGGACGCCCTCGACCGGAACGTGGCTCCGCTGCTGGCGGTGGAGGCGATGGCGATGGCGCTCAGAGCGGGCTGAGTCGAGCTGGAAGCGAGTTGGGCTGTGGCGGAGGCGGGCTGAGCCGAGCCAGGGCGGCTCTCGGGCGCCGTTCCCCTCAGCCGGACCTGGCCGATCAACGGGAGGTTGACGACGTAACTCGTACGAGGTTCATCGCACACGGAGAGCATCCGTCGCATCGCGCAGCGTTACGCTCGCGTGATGCACTTCAGGCGCCGCAGCATCCGCCCCGGTCGATCACGGACCGCCGCCGTTCTCCTTGCCACCACCGCCTTGCTCGCCTCCGCCTGCTCGTCCTCCGGTTCGGCGACCTCCGTCGACGGTGCCGCGTCCGTGGCGCTGGCCGCGCTGCCGCGGGCCACGCCGGCATCACTCGCGCCGTACTACGGGCAGAAGCTGAGCTGGCGCAGCTGCGGGGTCCCCGGCTTCGAGTGCGCCACGATGAAGGCGCCGCTCGACTACGCCGAGCCGGACACCGGTGACGTCAGGCTGGCCGTCGCGCGGAAGAAGGCGACGGGCAAGGGCAAGCCGCTCGGGTCGCTGCTGGTGAACCCGGGTGGTCCGGGCGGCTCGGCGATCGGTTACCTGCAGCAGTACGCGGGGATCGGGTACCCGGCCGAGGTGCGGGCCCGTTACGACATGGTTGCCGTCGACCCGCGCGGGGTCGCCCGCAGCGAGCCCGTGGAGTGCCTCGACGGGCGGGCCATGGACACGTACACGCAGACGGACACCACGCCGGACGACAAGAAGGAGACCGGTGAACTCGTCGACGCGTACAAGGAGTTCGCGGAGGGCTGCGGGGAGCGCTCGCCGGAGCTGCTGCGGCATGTCTCCACCGTCGAGGCGGCGCGGGACATGGACATCCTGCGGGCGGTGCTGGGGGACAAGAAGCTGACGTACGTGGGGGCTTCGTACGGGACGTTCCTCGGGGCGACGTACGCCGGGCTCTTTCCCGATCGGGTGGGGCGGCTGGTGTTGGACGGGGCGATGGATCCGTCGCTGCCCGCGCGGCGGCTGAACCTCGACCAGACGGCGGGGTTCGAGACGGCGTTCCAGTCCTTCGCGAAGGACTGCGTGCAGCAGCCGGACTGCCCGCTCGGCCGCAAGGGCACCACGCCCGCGCAGGTCGGCAAGAACCTGAAGGCCTTCTTCCGCACGCTGGACCGGCACCCGATCCCGGCCGGTGACGCGGACGGCCGCAAGCTCGGCGAGGCGCTCGCCACGACCGGGGTGATCGCGGCGATGTACGACGAGGGGGCGTGGGCGCAGTTGCGGGAAGCGCTGACGATGGCGATGAAGGAGAAGGACGGGGCGGGACTGCTGGTGCTGTCGGACAGCTACTACGAGCGGGACGCGAAGGGCGGCTACTCGAACCTGATGTTCGCGAATGCCGCCGTCAACTGCCTCGACCTCCCGGCGGCGTTCTCGTCCCCGGAGCAGGTGGAGGAGTCGCTCCCTGCCTTCGAGAAGGCCTCCCCGGTCTTCGGCGAGGGCCTGGCCTGGGCCTCCCTGAGCTGCGCGTACTGGCCGGTCAAGCCCACGGGCGAGCCGCACCGGATCGTGGCGAAGGGCGCGGCCCCGATCGTCGTGGTCGGCACCACGCGGGACCCGGCGACCCCGTACGGCTGGGCCCGCGGCCTGTCCCGCCAGCTCTCCTCGGCGCGCCTGCTCACCTACGAGGGCGATGGCCACACCGCGTACGGCCGCGGCAGCGACTGCATCGACTCCACGATCGACACCTACCTGCTCCACGGGACGCCTCCGGCGGAGGGAAAGCGCTGCTCATAGGGGGTGCGGTCGGTTTCGTACCGGCCTCGGGGGGCGCTGCTCCGGGGCCGGTACGGAGCACCCCTCGAAACTGTGTAGACTTTCCGACGTTGCTGATCGCACCATGGTGTGACCAGCGCGCCGCCTTAGCTCAGATGGCCAGAGCAACGCACTCGTAATGCGTAGGTCTCGGGTTCGAATCCCGAAGGCGGCTCTGCCGAAGCCTCAGGACTCACTCGCCGTGACCTGGGGCTTTTGCTTTTTTCGGAGGTGGCGGCGGGCGGATCAGCCCGCCATGCCGTCCAGCAGGTGGCTGTGGCGCAGTCGCAGCGCCCGTTCCGTACTGGCTGCCAAGGTGGCGATGCCGAGCGCGATGTTGCCCCACGTCGGCACGTCGACGGGCGAGGTGAAGGTCCCGGTGTGCTGGGCGATGCCCTCGGACTCGGTGAGCTGTTCGGCGAGTTGTGGCACGAGGACGGCCAGGGCGGTGACCAGTACACAGAGGGAGAGGAGACCGATGGTGCGGCTCAGCGTGGGGTGCGCGCGGTCGAGGCGCGCCCGGCGCCCCTCGGCGGAGTCGGGGTCCGGGACCAGTTGGACCTCGCGGCCGTCGTCGGTGACGTAGTGGCAGCGTTTGAGGCCGAATCCGCTCATCCTCACTTCGACGGTGCCGCCCGGGACGGGGAGGACGGCAGGGAGCTTGGACACGGCGTGCAGCCGGCCGTCGCGATACAGGTGGGCCTTGACGTTGCCGGACGACTGGTTCTGCCAGTGCCTGATGTCGACGGCGTAGACCGTCGTCCGGCCGTCGTCGCCCGTGAGGCGCAGAGAGAGCAGCGCGCGGAAGGGCAGTTGCCACCAGCGGAAACGCTTCAGTTCCCGGCCGTCCCCTGGCATGACCCGCTGTACGGCACGACGGCGCCGCCACTCCTTGATCACGAGTCCGCTCCCGTTGCCGCCGCGCAGGCGAGGTCCTCGGCCGGGCGCTGTCCGTCGGTCAGGAACGCTGTCACCGTGTTGTTCGCACAGGTGTTGCGGCCGAACGGGTAGACACCGTGCCCGCCCTGGTCGGCGGTCACCATCGTGGCCCGGTCGCCGAGGGCCCGCCGCATCTTCATGGCGCCGGCCAGAGGTG